>NVRZ01000058.1 GCA_002401055.1 Bacteroidota bacterium | reverse complement strand
CCAGACCTGATACCAGATAAAAAGTATTTCTTCTTTTCTCATACCATCAAAGAGCAACCTTACAACAAAGAACTGCTGCAAGAAATTCTAAAGAAGCGTATACAGCTTATAGATTACGAATGTCTTACTAAGTCCAATGGTTTGAGAATAATCGGCTTTGGTCGGTTTGCCGGGATAGTTGGTGCTTATAATGCTATGAGAGCTTATGGTGAGCGGATGGGTGCATATGAACTTAAACCAGCTCATAAATGTGAAGACAGAGCGGAGTTGGACCGCATCCTCGAAGACCTTTCTATTCCAAGTATTAAAATTGTGCTTACTGGAGAAGGAAGAGTAGGGGGAGGAGCGAAAGAATCAATGGAAGCGCTTGGTGTGCTGCAGGTTTCCAAAGAGGATTATTTACAAAAGGATTTTGATCATGCCGTTTATTGTCAACTTGGAGTCATGGACTATAATAAGGCAAATGATGGTACAGAGCATGAAGAGCAGCACTTCTTTGAAAACCCAAGTGAATATACTTCAGCATTTGAACCTTACGCGAGGGTGAGTGACATTTTTATTGCCTGTCACTTTTGGGATCCAAAGGCACCGAGATTATTTGAGAAGTCAGCGGTCACAGAGGAATCATTTAAAATCGAAGTTATCGCGGATATAAGTTGTGATATAGATGGCTCTGTACCTACTACGCTTACAGCC
The DNA here is from genome assembly GCA_002401055.1 of Bacteroidota bacterium. Classification (GTDB taxonomy): domain Bacteria; phylum Bacteroidota; class Bacteroidia; order NORP154; family NORP154; genus NORP154. The sequence continues at coordinate 12,837 of NVRZ01000058.1, read as the reverse complement.
TCGACAATTGATGAACCATTTTACGGATTCGACCGAGCTACTGGTCAAGAAACAGAACCATTTTTGAAAAGTTCTGTGACCATTATGGCCGTTGATAATTTACCTTGTGAATTGCCCAGGGATTCTTCAGAAGGATACGGAAATGATCTGGTAAAGGATGTTATTCCACACCTTTTAGGACCTGATCAAGATGGTGTTATACAAAGGGCAACAATTGCCAAAGATGGTGAGTTAGGAGAAAACTATCAGTATCTACGCGACTACGTCGCTTAGTTTAGGCCTCTACAAAGGAAACAGCTTTCATTTCTCTAGCTGTTTGTACAGGATCATCTGTTCCGAATATTGCACTTCCCGCTACCAGAACATCAGCACCAGCAGCCAATAAGTCCTGTGCGTTACCCAATCCAACACCGCCATCGATTTCTATCTTAGCGTTCGATCCATGCTCTGAAATTAGGACTTTGAGGGCCCTGACTTTAGCATATGTGTTCTCTATGAATTTTTGTCCTCCGAAGCCAGGGTTCACCGACATAATGCATACAAGATCAAGATCATTAATTATATCATCTAGAACGTTGATGTTTGTATGTGGGTTCAACGCTACTCCTGCTTCCATACCAGCACCATGAATGGCCTGAATGGTTCTGTGTAGATGCGTACAAGCCTCGCTGTGAACCGTTAGGTTCAACACACCTAATTCAGCATATTTATCGATGTACTGATCGGGGTTAACAATCATTAAATGAACATCCAATGGTTTTTTAGCATGTTTGGCTACAGCAGCAACCGAAGGAAATCCAAAGGAAATATTTGGAACGAATACCCCGTCCATTACGTCCACATGAAACCAATCTGCCTCAGAGGAGTTGATCATCTCTACATCTCTCTGTAAATTGGCAAAGTCAGCGGCTAATAAGGATGGTGCAATAAGGTGGCTCATAGCAGTATATCTTAAAACGTAACTGCAAAAGTAAAGATTAAAACCGTGAAACTAGAGTGTTGAATCTATCCCAAGTAAGACTTTAGAAGCTTGCTTTTAGAAGTTTGCTTTAATCTTCTAATTGCTTTTTCCTTGATCTGCCTCACTCTCTCTCTGGTAAGGTCGAACTTCTCACCAATCTCTTCCAGTGTCATTGGAAGGTGATGATTAAGACCGAAAAAACATTGAACTACTTCTGCTTCACGTTGAGTTAGCGTAGACAAGGCTCTGAATATTTCATTTCTCAATGACTCATTGATCAGGCCTGAATCTGGCTTTGGATTATCATCATTATGCAGCAGATCGTACATATTAGCAGTGCTGTCGTTATCATTGGAAATAGGTGCATCCATTGATACGTGCCTTCCTGCATTCTTAATAGACTCCTTTACATCCTTTTCTGAAAGGTCCAGGTTTTCAGCCAGTTCATCAACGGAAGGCTCTCTTTCGTATTCCTGTTCTAGTTTGGAGAATGCTTTTTTGATCTTTTGAATAGATCCAATTTTGTTCAGCGGAAGTCTTACAACACGCGACTGTTCAGCGAGTGCCTGTAAAATTGATTGTCGTATCCACCATACCGCGTACGATATAAATTTAAACCCCCTGGTTTCGTCAAAGCGTTGTGCTGCTTTTATCAATCCAAGATTTCCTTCATTAATAAGGTCGGGAAGTGTTAATCCTTGATTTTGGTATTGCTTAGCAACAGAAACCACAAAACGCAAGTTTGCACTGGTCAATTTGTGAAGTGCTTCTTTATCACCTTCATGAATTTTCTTGGCTAACTCAACCTCTTCTTCAGCAGTAATGAGTTGTACTTTGCTGATATCCTGCAAATACTTATCAAGAGAAGGAGTTTCTCTATTCGTGAGCTGTTTAACTATTTTTAACTGGCGCATATCTAATTTATTTGTTTAGAAATTGTGCACTTTAAACGCAAAACACGTCAACTATGTTACAGTTATTTTGCATTGCCTATGAACACACCGAAAACACAAGTATTTCCTTACAGGTAATACGAGAAATGAAAGGCCAAGGTTGCCTTAAAAGCTAACTTAGTTTTGCTCTGCGCTTTGCTCAGCACTTGGTTCTGAACTCGGTTCTGAACTTGTCTCTGAACTTGTCTCTGCTTTTTGCTCTTCAGGCTTAGGCAATAGAACCTTTCTTGACAATTTAAACTTGCCCGATCTTTCGTCAATCGCGATAAGTTTAACCTTTATCATATCTCCTTCCTTAAGGACATCTTCTACTTTTTCAATTCTTGCCCATTCAATTTCTGAGATATGTAAAAGTCCTTCTTTGCCAGGCATGATTTCAACAAACGCACCATAAGGCATAATTGACTTGACCTTAGACATATACTCAGTACCTACTTCAGGTGTCGCAGTTATGCCCTTAATTCTTTCAACCGCCGCATCAATTGATTCTTTGTTTTCAGAAACGATATCAATGATACCCTTACCGTCTACTTCCTCAATAACAATCGTTGCTCCTGTCGTTTCCTGCATTTCCTGAATAATCTTTCCACCAGGCCCGATTACCGCACCAATAAATTCCTTATCAATAATAAGCTGTACGATTCGTGGAGCGTGTGGTTTCAAGTCAGCATTAGGTTCTGCCAGTGTCTTACTCATCTCATTAAGGATGTGCAATCTGCCCGCTTTTGCCTGCTCAAGTGCTTGTTCAAGAACTTCATAAGGAAGTCCATCAACTTTGATGTCCATCTGGCAAGCGGTTATACCATCCACTGTACCTGTTACTTTAAAGTCCATATCACCTAGGTGATCTTCGTCTCCTAAGATATCAGACAATACGGCAAAATCTTTACCGTCAGTAATTAAACCCATCGCTATACCTGAAACAGGTTTTTTAATCTTAATTCCTGCATCCATAAGTGCAAGGGTTCCAGCACAAACTGTCGCCATTGAAGAAGAACCGTTTGATTCCAGAATATCCGATACAACCCTAATTGTATACGGTTGTTCTCCATCAACTGGGAGAACTGGTTTCAACGCCCTTAAAGCGAGATTACCGTGTCCTACTTCTCTTCTGCTAGTACCGCCTTTAAACTTCGCCTCTCCCGTTGAAAATGGAGGGAAGTTGTAATGAAGAATGAATTTTGATTTTCCTGAGAATACAGCACCATCAATTTTCTGCTCGTCCATCTTTGTTCCAAGCGTAATAGTTGTCAGTGATTGTGTTTCTCCTCTTGTAAAGATAGCTGATCCATGAGCACCTGGAAGGTAATCTACCTCCGACCAAATTGGCCTGACCTCATCCAGTTTTCTTCCGTCCAATCTTGATTTTTCAGCAAGAACCATGTTTCGGATTGCATCCATTTCAACATCGTGGAAATACTTTTTTGCCAAGCCTGTCTTTGAATCGCGATCTTCATCAGATAATGATTCTAGAAACTCATCTCTAATTGCCGAGAACGCTGCTGATCTTTCATGTCTGTTGGCATTTCCTTCCTTGGCTGCTGCGTAGCATTTGTCGTAGCATGCAGTTTTAACTTGCTCTCTTAAGTCATCGTCATTTGTTTCGTGATTGTACTCACGCTTGGTCTTTGATTTCTCCACTTGCGCAGCTAAATCTAGAATCGCCTGACACTCAATCTTAATAGATTCATGTGCAATTTTTATGGCTTCAAGCATATCCTGCTCAGAAACTTCGCTCATTTCGCCTTCAACCATCATTATGTTTTCCAATGTAGCTGCAACAACCAATACGAGGTCTGCAGATTCTACTTCTTCCATTAATGGGTTGATAACGAATTTGCCATCAATTCTTGCCACTTTTACTTCTGATACTGGTCCGTTAAATGGAATATCCGAAACGCACAGTGCTGCAGAAGCAGCAAGACAAGCCATTGAATCAGGAGCAACCTCTTTATCGGCTGAGATCAACGTAACGAACAACTGAATTTCAGAGTGATAATCACTTGGAAACAAAGGTCTGATAGGTCTGTCTATAAGTCTTGAATTTAATATTTCATGCTCCGATGGTCTAGCCTCTCTTTTAAAGAAGCCGCCTGGAAACTTACCATTTCCAGCATAATTTTCTCTGTAATCTACCGATAGTGGCAGATAATCTATTCCAACAGCTGGCTCTTTTCGTGAGACCACAGTTGCTAGTAACATTGCGTTACCTTCTCTAACGATTACCGATCCATCTGCCTGCTTGGCTAGCTTACCAGTTTCGATAGTTACTTTTCTTCCATTTTGCAATTCAAATGATTGCGTTATTGGTGTTATTGACATATTGTTTTATTTAATAATAATTTTCCAATATTGGGTTTGTTAAATTTTTTTAAAGGCAGGAAATAGAATAGGATACGGATACTCGAGATTGGGGAAATATTAATTACTTCCTGATCTTAAGCTTCTTGATGATCTCTCTATACCTTACAATATCTGTATCTTTAAGGTAGTTTAATTGTCGTCTTCTTTTACCTACAAGAAGGACAAGAGATCGTTGTGTGGCCACATCTTTTTTATTGTTTTTGAGATGCCCTGTCAGATGTTCAATCCTTTTAGTAAACAAGGCAATTTGGCCTTCAGATGATCCGGTATCGGTATCTGATTTGTTGTGTTGTTTAAAGATTTCTTTTTTATATTCCGTCGTCAAATACATATTTAGTTACCTCTTTCTTGATTTTTACAGAGTGCAAAGGTAGGTAATTCTTTTGAAGAATCAATCAAATGGCTAATTATTGAACATTTTAATAAGAAGAGATATTTTCTCCTTTAGTTCGCTTCTTGACACAATCATATCCAAAAAGCCATGTTCAAGCACGAACTCAGAAGTTTGAAATCCTTCAGGGAGTTCTTTTCCAATTGTTTCCTTCACAATGCGTGGCCCTGCAAATCCAATTAATGCATTGGGTTCTGCCATATTGATATCACCCAACATTGCATAGGAGGCGGTTACACCACCAGTTGTAGGATCAGTTAGTAAGGAGATATAAGGAATCTTTTTCTTAGCCAGTAGCGTAAGCTTAGCCGAAGTTTTGGCCATCTGCATGAGTGAGAAGGCTGCTTCCATCATTCTTGCTCCTCCCAATTTAGAAATAATTAAAAGTGGCGTATTTGTTTTCAGGCAATGATCAATCGCCAATGATATTTTTTCCCCGACCACGGAACCCATTGAGCCACCGATGAAGGTGAAATCCATACACGCGATAACAATATCTTGTTTGTTAATAGTCCCATAGGCAGTTGCAATCGCATCCTTAAGACCAGTTTTTTCTTGTGAGTCCTTTATTCTATCAGTATACTTTTTTGTGTCTTGAAATTTCAGTGGATCAACAGGCGAAATGTTGTGATTGATCACCTTGAAAGAGTTGGTCTTTCCATTATCAAATAAAATCTTGAAATAATCTTTTGAGCCAATTCTTTGGTGATATCCACATGAACAGACGTATAGGTTTTTTGCGTGATCCTCTGATGGGGTGAGTTCATTACACTTAGGGCACTTGAACCAAAGGCCTTCTGGTGTTTCTTTTTTGTCCTTGGTGGAGGTACTTATTCCGCTTTTAATTCTTGTAAACCAACCCATTTGTATATCTGCGATTGATGATTAGGATTATAGATTATGAAATTGTGAAAATAGATGTTGGATTAGATTTATGTCTTCAGTATACAACGAACTGTAATCATAAATCTTTATTCATCAATTTCAAATCAAACTAGGCTATTTTGATGTCCTCCGACAAATATACATCTTGTATAGAATTTAGCAATTCTATGCCTTCAGACATGGGCTTTTGAAACGACTTCCTTCCAGAAATCAAGCCTGTTCCTCCCGCTCTTTTGTTTATTACAGCCGTGGCAACAGCGTTCTTTAAGTCAGATGCACCGCTGGAAGCGCCTCCAGAGTTTATTAACCCTGCTCTTCCCATGTAGCAATTTGCCAATTGGTATCGGCAAAGATCAATAGGATGATCTGAAGATAGTTCCGAGTAAACTTTATCATGTGTTTTTCCGAATCCTATGTTTGTATAACCATTATTGTTGGTCGCTAATTTTTGTTTTATGATGTCCGCCTGGATGGTTACGCCAATATGATTTGCCTGACCCGTGAGATCGGCTGCACCATGATAATCCTCACCATCTTTCTTAAATCCGGAATTTCTAAGATAACACCAAAGAATAGTTGCCATACCCAGTTCATGTGCTCGTTCAAAGCATTGAGCAATCTCTACAATTTGATCGCCAGATTCTTCAGATCCGAAGTAAATAGTTGCCCCAACTGCCGCTGCTCCTAAATTCCAGGCCTCTTCCACCGAACCAAATAAAATTTGATCGTAGTCATTCGGGTAGGTAAGTAATTCGTTGTGATTGATCTTTACTATAAATGGAATTTTATGGGCGTATTTTCTCGAGCATGAGGCAAGTACTCCAAACGTTGATGCCACAGCATTGCAGCCTCCATCAATTGCGAGCTTAATAATGTTTTCAGGGTCAAAATAAATTGGATTGGGAGCAAACGATGCTCCAGCGGAATGCTCAATTCCCTGATCTACAGGCAGAATGGATACATAGCCCGTTCCTGCAAGACGTCCATGATTAAAAATACTGCCTAAGCTTCGCAACACTTGCGCGTTTCTGTTGGTGTCCTTGTAAGACCTATCGATAAAGTCTGGTCCGGGAAGATGTAAGTGTTCTTTGGGAATGGTTTTACATTCATGTCCCAATAAAGAAGAAGCTTGATCTCCAAGTATTTCTTCAATCTTGCCTACTGATGAAACGGTGCTTGCAGCCATAGTTAAAAGTTATTGATTATGCGTTTACGAATTTGGGCAAATTTAGTAAAAAACGCAGTATGCCAGGTATATTAAAACGGGTAACCAATTCCAATATTGTAGTTAATATCTTCGGTTTTTGAGTTGCCAAGTACCCAACGCTTTCCATATGCATTCGATGGACTTGTAACGGGTACGGCTGCGTCTAATCTTATTATAAAAAAATTAAAATTAAGCCGCAATCCAAGTCCTGCATCCACCGCAATTTCACTTAAGAAATCTTCAAATTCAAAAAGAGCCCCAGGTCGTTCTTCGTCTTCTTGCGTTAGCCAAATATTACCTGCGTCTACAAAGGCCGCTCCTTCAAAAATGCTGATTATTTCAAATCTAGTTTCAAGATTTGCCTCCAGGCGAATGTCACCAATTTGGTCAAAATTGTTGGGTCCCACAAAGGAGCCAGGGCCTAAATCGCGGGCCTGCCATCCGCGAAGCCCATTGGCCCCACCAGCAAAATAACTCTTCTCAAACGGCATTACTGTTGAGTTCCCATAGGGTAAACCTAGGCCTGCCGCAAATCGACTTACCAGCTTAGTATGTTCATTAATTACCGAGTACCTTCTAAAATCAAAATCGATAAGGACATATTGCGAGAACTGAATACTGAACAATTCGTAGTTACCTGTTGCCGTATCCAAAGGAGCATTGAATGCTTTACTTAAAGCCCTGAGCGTATTTCCCGCTGCTTCTATATTAACCCTGAAATAGGTGAAACTCACAATTCGGTTCAGAGTTTGGTTGTTATAAATGAAACTATATCTGGAGGAAGATGTGAAGTGATCGATGAAGCTATTTCTGACAAAATCATTCTTGATTGTGCTGAGCGTTGCAAGAATGGGTGAATTAGGGTCAATGCTGACTAAGTTAACTCCTATTGGAGAGAGAATATGAGTCTTAAAGATTGATTCCTTCCACTCATATGCATATGATCCTTTCGCAATGGTTCTGGTATAGTCTGCCCGATGTTGATAATTGTATGCAATAGAGAAAGTGGTTTTTGGATCGTAGCGTTTGGGTATTTTCTTAGATATGATCGGAAATACAAATTTCGGAATGTAGATTTTTGTTTCGGGCCCTACTTCATATGTATTGAAAACATCAAGGGGCTCAACGGATTCAGATGTGCTGATAAGGGTTTTCTGCGCTTCTAAAGCTCCTTTAAATTTGATCTCTAACAATTCCGCTCCTTTAAAGGTGTTCTTGTTTCTGTATATCAGATTTGCTCCAATACCAAGATCGCCGGAAGAGTGTGTTCCTTCAGTTTCAATTGAAAAGGATTGCCTTGTTACAGGAGAAAGCTGAATAAAACAATCAAGAAAACCGGGTTTGTCAGATATATTGAACGTAATATTTATAAACTTATATATGTGAAGTCTGGCCAGATGCTGATATGTGCTTTGCAAATCATCTATTTTGAACAGATTACCTGGTTTCAAAAATACTTTTCGAGTAATAGTTTGATACTTTATATACTTGCTTCTATCCTCCTTTTTTAAGTTATTCACATTTTCCACAAAAAGATAATCTTGAAAGAGTAAAGTATCAAATATTGGAGATTCCAAATTGCGGATGAAATGAGACTGAATAAGAATTTTATTGATCTTATATCTTATGTGATCAGTTTCAATTAAGGAGTCTTTTGAATTGTATTCTTGACGTTTTTTAATGCCAAGCTTTATATCGATAAGCTGGTTTCCAACGCTGCTATCCGCTTCAAAAAATATATTGTCTTTGGAAAAAAAATAGTACCCGTTGTTTCTTAAAGTATGTGCAATAACATCCCTGTCTTTGTCCAACTTATCTCGGTCAAAAAACATCCCTTCTTTTAGGCTGAAGTTTGATGAATCTGACCTTACATGAAAAGCTATGTTAGATTCTTCAATCTTATACTTTATACTGTTTATTTTGAATCTGGGCCCGTAGTCCGCTAAATAGTAGGCTACGCATTTGCCTCCTCCTCTCTTCTTTCTTTTTTTGCGATATGCAATTGAGTCGCGCACCGATGCATTTAAAAACCCCTTACTGTTTAGATATATTTCTATCTGTCTTGCTGATTTAGCTGCAAGATTGCTATCAACAACAACTGGTGCCTCTCCGACTATATTTTTTATTTTTTTGGTCTTAGATTTCTTTTTGTTCCGTTTTTTATTCTTTGCCTTATCTTCATCAGGTAAGTTCTTACTTGCAGCGATATTGTATACCCATAGATGAAAGCGAAAAAGCTTGAGCATCTTGGTATTGGGCTTCTGTCTTAAGTAATTAGAAGATTCGTCGTTTTTAAGCCTGCCTCTCTTCTTTGATTTTAACTCAGTCCCTGAATGGTATTTCTTGACAATTACATTCTTAACAAGCAGGTTTTCGTCTGAGGATAGTCTTCTCGTTGGGTTACAGGAGAGCAAAGTAATCATACTTGCAAGAGAGACTATTGCAACTATATTGTTAGTGAAATTCAAAGTTCCTTATGGTTTTATAGTAGTATTTTTACCTCCTGAGTAAATTACAGACAAATCTACGAACTTGGCACTTTTAATATAAGTTTATATGCCTGCCCTTTCTAAATCTATCCTCAGCAAAATTAAGTCACTCAGTATTAAAAAATACAGAGATAAATTTCAACTGTTTGTGGCTGAGGGACCCACGTTGATTGCGGATTTACAATTGTCCCATTTGAAAATAGACAGCATTTATGCTACAAAAGATTGGGTTGAGAACAATCCTAAGGCCCCCGCTATTGAGTTGAGCTCAAAAGAACTTACGCGGATGAGTAGCCTTAAAACGCCTAACCAGGTTTTATGCCTTGTAGAAATTCCGAAATATGAGTTTGATCCGAAAAAATTGAGTGCTTTAACCCTAGTACTTGATAATATTAGTGATCCTGGGAATATGGGCTCAATAATCAGAACAGCGGACTGGTTTGGCGTCCAAAATATTGTGTGTTCGATGAATTGTACTGACATCTACAACTCCAAAGTAGTTCAAGCTTCAATGGGTTCAATTTCGAGGGTTAAAGTCCATTACACTGATCTTGTGCCGTTTGTCAAGGGCTGTAAGGATGCTTTTGCAATTTACGGTTTAGTTGTAGGTGGAAAGAGCATCAACAAGGAACAAATAGCAGGAGATACTCTATTAATTGTTGGAAATGAGTCAAAGGGAATATCGCAGGAATTGTCTTCTGTTATATCCAAAAAGATTGGCATAGATTCCTTTGGAGGAGCTGAATCATTGAATGCCGCCGTGGCAACAGCGATTGTATGCTATGAGTTCAACAGAGTTAATTAATGTTATTCGAAGGTAAGTCCGAATTGAAAAATTTTCGAGTAAAGACCTTGAATTGACTCTGAGAATATATTTCCCTCTTCTTTAATAACCATGTTGTTCAATCCCAAGGAAAGCATTATTACTGGTGAGAGTTTAAAATATTTTAGATATATATCGATACCAAATCCTATTTCATAAGCAAAATCACTACGCTTCAATTTTACGATTTCTTCATCTTCTTTTTCCACATCTTTTTGCGAAGCCAGGTCAATGCTATATCTGCATCCGCCTACAACATAGGCCCTTCCGTTCGTTAGGCGCATCGACTTAAATTTTATTTGAAGTGGAAACTCCAAAAAAGTTGACTCTATAGTTTTCACCTTGGTTATAGATTGATGATTGTCTGTTACCAAAGTGTATTCAAGTTTACGTTGAGAGAAGCTTAACGCCGGAATAAATCGCAGGTCAAAATAGCGCCCCATTCTAAGATTTGAAACAATTCCCAGGGTAAATCCACTTTCCGCTTTTGACTCCACTACATAAATAGTATCGAGATCTTTTATATTCGGATCTGGTTTTACAATGAAATTGGCATTGTTTACTCCCAATAAAAAGCCAAAATGAATACGCTGTCTATCATATTTCTCAAGGTTTTTTAACTTTTGGTTCTTCTGTGATTTTCGTACCCCTTGCCCAAAAGTAACAGAAGCGCTTGTTAGCACTATCAGTAATATCGATGATATTATCGGGGCTTTTCTCAAAATATTCGTGGCTTAAAGGTATCGATCGATACAAAGGTAATAACTGCCTAATAAACGTATCTACTATGAAATAATTGTGAAACTATTTTTTGCCGGTGTAAATGGTGGCAATACCAAGAGTAAGGCTTTGGCTTTTGCAATCAGTAAATCCACAGGAGCTCATAATTGAAAGAAAATCATCTCCATCAGGGAATTCCATTACTGAGTTAGGCAAATACGTATACGCACTGTTGTGATTTGAGACAACCTTCCCAATAATAGGAAGTACCCTTTTAAAATAAAGTTTGTAGATGCTGCTTATTGGGAATGTCTTTGGTTTGGAAAACTCGAGGATGACTACCATGCCACCTTTTTTCATAACTCTATTCATGCTTTGAAGACCCTTCTCAAGGTTTTCAAAATTTCGCACTCCAAATGCTGACATGACTGCATCAAATGATTCGTCTTTAAAGGGTAGGTTTTCCGCGTCGCCTACTTCCAGGTGTATTTGGCTTTCTAACTTTTTGGTGGCAATTTTCTTTTTTCCAACTTCTAGCATTTTTACGGAGATGTCAATTCCCGTAACTTGTTCTGGCTTTAGTGACAGAGCTTCTATTGCCAGATCTGCCGTCCCTGTAGCGACGTCTAGAATTGTCTTTGGTTGATGATTCTTTAGCTTCCCAATCGCTTTTTTCCTCCAAAGTATATCGATTCCCGCGGATAGGAAATGGTTGAGGAAATCATAGTTGCCTGAGATGTTGTCAAACATCTCCGCTGTTTGATCCTTCTTTCGGGATAGATTGGTCTTATCCATTTGAGAAGTTTCCATGAAATTCGTGTGACTATTTATTAGTAGTACTTAAGTCGGACAACGTCGGAGATGTGTTTGGCCAATCTAACAACCTGACAAGAATACCCGTATTCATTATCGTACCACACGTAGAGAATGATATCCTTACCCGTATTTGAAACAATTGTAGATGGCCCATCAAATATAGAGGCGCAAGTGTTACCGACTATATCACTCGAAACTGTCTCGTTTGAATATGAATACTGAATTTGCTCAACTAAATCTCCGTTAAGTGCTGCATGCTTTATTATATCGTTTATCGCCTCTTTAGATGTGTCTTTTTTAACCTTCAGGCTCAATATGGCCAGAGAACCGTTTGGCGTAGGTACTCTCACAGCATTTGCCGTTAGTTTTCCTTCCAGTGATGGAATTGCCTTGACACAGGCCTTCGCAGCACCTGTTTCCGTAATTACCATGTTCAGTGCAGCTGATCGCCCTCTTCTGTATTTCTTGTGATAGTTGTCCAGAAGATTCTGATCGTTGGTATACGCATGAATTGTTTCAATATGTCCGCTTTCGATCCCTAATGTGTTCTCAATAACATGAAGAATTGGCACAATTGCATTTGTCGTACAAGATGCCGCTGAGTAAATGTTCTCCTTGTCACGGTCAAATTCTTCGTGGTTCACTCCGTGAACTATATTTGGAACATCATCTTTTCCTGGCGCCGTAAGAAGTACCTTGCTAACTCCTTTGGCATTTAGGTGCCAGCTCAGCTCTTCTCTTTTCCTTACAATTCCAGTGTTATCAATTAGTAAAGCATCTTTGATTCCGTGAGCCTCAAGATCAATATGGCCAGGTTTATCCGCAACGAGCATTTTGATGGTATGCCCATTTACGATAAGCGCTTTGTTTTCAAGATCTTCTATCACCGTACCGGGAAAAAATCCGTGCACTGAATCCACCCGAAGTAGCTCCGCTCTTTTTATAATGTCTTTGTCGGAATTGCTCCGCGTAATGATCGCTCTAAGTCTCAACTGCTGCCCCTTTCCTGCTTGGGCAATAATTTCTCTCGCTATCAACCTTCCTACTCGCCCAAAGCCAAACAACGCAACGTCTTTCGGTTTAAGGTAATCGTGATCTACAGCAAGAAGATCTTTCAGTTTATCTTTTAAAAAATCGGATGCGCTGTTCTTATAATCTTCTTTCTCTGTTATCCATTCTGAACTCAATCTTCCAATATCAATCCATGATGGCGGCAGATTGAGATTTA
>NVRZ01000057.1 GCA_002401055.1 Bacteroidota bacterium | reverse complement strand
GCCATATACAAACTTCCCTGAAGCGCATTGCCAGAAGCAATAGCGCCAAATACCGCCATATAGACCAAGCCACAAGGCAGAAAACCATTTAAAAAACCAATGGTCAAAAAAGTATCGTGGGTTTTCTTTTTAAGCTCTTTGCCTAAAGCAGATTTCACTTTTGAAATGATTCTATAAATAGGCTTTGAAAAATTATATCTATTGAATATTTGGCATTTGTACTAATCCTCTTTTCTAATATACGTTGCCTTTATAATATGTTTTGTTGGTGTGAATACCAATCTCAAATGACACAACATTGGCAAAGATTTCAATACTGTTCAACTTTTCATAGCTAATAATTTCCTGTTCTCCTTTATAGAACCCCACCAATTGATTTTGATCATCAATAAACGCTACCACATTGCGGTGCACGTAATATTTTTCGGGAATATAGTTGGACAGGGTATATGACTTACCATTTGTAAAAACCATAAGATAATCCTGCTCAGAGTAAATGAGCATGTTCTTTTTAATGCGATAAAACTCTGGTTTGAACGTACTCAACTCAATTGTCTCTCCTTTGTAAAACACTTTGAAACTACCTGTCTCATCCACATAAGCCACCATATCTTCTCCCGCTTTGTAGGATTGCGGTTCGAAATTTTCGGCTGTTATTGTAGTTCCTTCATAAAATATTTTGAATTCTAAATCTGCGTCGGAGACGTAAGCCACCGTATTACTGCCAACCTTATAGCTGTTTGGGCTGTAAGATTCTTCAATAAGTGAACCCTGGTAGAATATTTTGAAATAATCAGCCTGATCAACGTAGGCAAATAAATTATCCCCCACTATCATGCTTTTCATGGGCCGGCCTGACAGCCCTGCTTCAACTTCTGTTATTTCGCCATCGTAATATGCCTTCAAGTAACTAGATGGTTCATCGTAAAATGCAACAATACTGTCGCCAAATGCATAAAACCCAGGGTTGTATATCAATGTTAATCTCTTGCCCCTGTCAAAAACAACCAATTGGCTCTCAAGTGTATATACCAATAAGTTATTCGTTGCAAAATATTTAGTAACCCTATATTTTTCGAGCGTTATTTTATTATTTCTAAAAAATATTTTGAATACACCTCTGTTGTCAATGTATGCCAGGCATGCACCTCCGACACGGTATGATTGCGTAGGGAAATATTCCAGCATTTGTGAATGGCCATCGTCGAATACATAGAAGTAATCCCGATAATCCGTATAGGCAGAAAGGGTTTGAGAATAGGCTGACAGGCTCAAAATAACTACCAGCAAAGTCAAAATTATTCTCTTCAAGACTATTCGTTTTTAAGGTGCCAAAGTAAACCGTATCGTTATACCAAAGCTGCTGTTTGAAGTCTTGAATAAATTTGAAACGAATGGTTTATTTCCATTTCTCTTGTAAAAAGCCTGCATGGTAAACCGCTGGTTTATCTTGTAATCAGCCGTTACATTTATAGATGTTATTTGCTGGCCCTTTAGCGGGTCGTTGGTTTCTTCAACCAAGCGCCGTATTATGGTTGTGTTGCTTCGCACAGAAAAATCTGCTTTAACATTTACATCGCTCTGCATTTTTTTCTTTTTCTTGCCTATCTTGAAGGGTAGCTTTACGTCTTTGAAGCGATATCCCAGGCCTACGATATACTCATCGCCACGCACTTCGGTCAATTGATTATTACTAAAGCTCAAGGTTATATTCCGCGTTTTCTTCCATTCAAATCTTGTTAGAAGACTATTCTTCCATGTCATGTCTATTTTAATTAGGGGACTTAGCTGCTCAGAAATCGTAACCTGATCAATTTCATAACGCGGGAGGAGATTTTCATTGGCATCGACAATCGTAGTGTAGTCGGCTCCTCCACCTTCATCGTATTTCCGATTAGTAGTGAACGATGATACACTATATGACGATCTGTAGCCATGGCCAATCGTAATTTTTTTGAAATATCTACTGAAAAATGGAATCTTGGTAAGGCCGTCATAATTTGCCCTCCAGTTAGGTTTGGGCATTTTAATAAATGGATCGAAGATGGTTTTCTTGGAATCTACTCCTCCGTATGCCTCTAAGAATGCCGGCAACATAACCTCTTGTGATGTTTCATTAAAGCCGGTTACCTGATTGGGGTCGCTCACGCTAGGGTTTCGTCTCGCATATTCTTCTCTTAGTTCCCCTGATACTTTGGTTCTATTGGTCTTGAACTCCTTAAATGTTTCAGATTCATATTCCTTGTTGTCTTTTTCAAACATAGTCCCCAAACTAAAAAAGGAGATGCTGAAATTTCCTGATTCAACTGGGCTTTGGTGTACAAAGAAATCGCCTGTTCCAGTAGAGTCTCTAAACACTTCACTGTATCTTCTGGTTTCATTTCTATTCATTGTTATATCAACTCTTAAATTGGCAATCGGTTCAAGGGTAGCTTTAATACTTAGGTTCTTCGTTTTGGTTTGTTGATAGCTCATGTACTGGCTGGCACTCTTACTCAGCCAACCATTTCGAGCAGCGTTTGTGACCCACGCAGTGTCGGGCTGGTATCCAAAAAGAAAGTCCATCCCCGGAGCATTGGTACCAGTACTCCAATCTTGACCTATGTACTGGGTCCTTCTTAGGTATCCTGGGATAATTGTTCCATTGTTCTCAGAATAAGTAACAGAAATTTTCTTCGTACTCATCAAGGTGAGCGCTGTGAGCTCTAGTATTCTCTCAAGATCCATCCCCCTTTTCTTTTTAGCCTTTATCACTATTTTGGCATCCTTTAAGTCAACTTTTAGCTCGTATGTTATCTTGTTCTTATTTGTGATAAAGAGTTTTCCCTTTATTTTCTTTCCATTTTTATCGAACACTTCAACACTTGTAATGTCCTTTGTATTCAGTTCGTGAAAAATCCCTTTTGGCTTTCGGGCTACAAATTTTACACCGTCTTTTTCAAACTTTACCTCTTTATATTCCGGCTGTTTCACCTTCTGTCTCTTTCTCTTATTGTACTTAGCATTGATCCTTTTAAGGTATTTTACTTTGTTGTACAGGGTTACCATGTTGGCTTGGCCATTGAGCTGTCTGGTATTAGAATTCTTTATTGTATGACCAAGATCAAGTGTGTCGTTACGGCCATCCGTTAGGTCATAAGGACCACTCATCCAGCTGTAGGTGGAACCGTACTTAAGAGTTGTGCTAAGCCAATTGGTAAGTGGAAATTTATTCAGGGGCACGGTGAAGCTAAGATTAGCAGAGTGCTTGTAGTCGGTTGTTCTTCCTAGGTCGCCTAAATTACCCTTTACCGAATCCTTCTTTGTTTCCGTGTCCAAGCGCCCATCCGGCTCATCAATGAATGCCAGGTTTGTTGCTTTAAAATTGAACTTCAAAGCCTTTGATATGTCATACTTTATATTGTACATCCTATCCCAGGTCCATTGCTTCGCAAATAAGGTATCAATTATCAGATCATATCCGGATAAGTTGCGAAGTTTGGACTCACCAAACCTACGATCCATGTTTGTTCTAAAGGAAAGGCGCGATGGTGCCAGATAAAAGTTAAAATCCTTTACCAGCCTCAAATACTTATTCTTTCTCAGAGATTTTACCTTGGCAAATGGCTTATAATTTTTAGGCTTATTGCTAAAGTTGTAGGAGAGAGAACCATGATGGTTTCGCAGGGAACTAAATTCTACATTGATATCCTCATGATAATCTTCAGTATAAGCATAGGTAAGTGCAATGTTCTCAATATCGTAAAATTGAGATTTGCCACTGCCCTTACCCCTTACCTTTTTAACATTGGTAAAGTTGATGCTCTTTCTCTTGGTAAGGTCTCTAACCAGCTTTTTTAGAGAGTCCTGCCCATTCGGGTCATATTCTTCAAGGGCATCTTTCATCAAGATGTCTCCATCAAGCGGATTGTATTGAGGTTTCTTCAGAGTTTCTGAGTATCCCACATACATAGGGATCTTTAACCCTATTTTATCGGGGATAAACTGACCCAGTTGCATTGTTGAAGAGACATCATATTGCAAGGTGGTTTCACGATCCCTTTCGCTCACCTTTTTCTCGATGCTACCGAACCCAGGTGTTCTTACCCCACCTGATAGATTTACAATAGCAAAATCTGCTAATTTGGCCGTCATCCTAGCAGTAGCTGCCCATCCCGATTTTTCATCAAAGCCTGCTAACCTAAGTTCATTAACCCAAATTTCGGCACATTTATCCAGTCCATCATCTGTACCACCAGCTACGATTTTCTTAGGGTTTCGAATACCTATCATCATGGTTTTTAGCTTGCTCAGGTCAGGTGTACCTTTTACATATATTAAATTTGGACCATGAGGCGATCCTGATTCAGGATATCTTACGTTAATGGACCAATTGGCAACATTTCGGGCCTGCTTCACCTCATGCAATGCTGAAAACTCAAAATTAAACTCATTAATCTCTGGCCATATCGCTTCTTTATTTTCTACTGATGTGCCCCATGGCGTAAGCCGGAGTGGTATTTCGTACTCATAATAATTATCAGTAAAGTCCGATCCCAGCCTGATAAATATTCTTAAATCACCATGGCTCAGCTCATCTCCACCGGGAGAGGCATCTTCTGCATGAACGAACATTTTCAGCTTTTTATAAGATCTAAAGTCAAAATCGGTAATCTTATATGCCGAGCGAGAGTGTCCATCTTCAAGCCCGCATACCTTAAGAGAAAGCGCTTGTTCATTTAGTGCAACCAAATCGGCAGTTTGAACATTCTGCTCCCTTACAATATCTGGCGGAATCGCATAAGGAACAGGAGTTCTGCTTCCATTTTCTTCAATATTTACTACCGATACGTCAAATGTAGTTTCATCAAAATCATCGTCATTTAGATACTCTCCAGGGTCAAGACAATCATTGTTATCTACACATTCATACTTTCTCCATTCACTACGTACCAAACCGAATTTGGCAAGTCGGCAAACTATGGTGTCAGAGAAGTTGTGAAAAAACATTCTCATAAATCTTATGGACTTAAAGTCTTGAATTGTACCAACCACTCTTTCCGGATTTTTTATGGGAACCTTAAATTGATACCACTTCACATTAATCGCCGTTCCATCCTTTTTTTGGCCTGTACCCGTTACCACATCAGTGATGTGATTTTGCCCAACAATCATATCCTGCGGCCTCAAGCTAATCCTATACTGAAAATAGCTTTCTTTTTCATCCAGTGTTACGTCTCTGTTTATGTCTTCCTTATTTGGTAATGTAGTTGAAGAAGTGGGGTACTTATCGCTATTTTGGGTTTCATAAATTTCGGTGGTTGGAGAATTTCCCTCATGGCCATTATACATCCGATATCGCTCCAAAATATTGGTGCTCTTAGCGTCAAAATCGTCGTCACGGAAATAATTGTAATTGTCTGATGATGGGTCTGCAGCCGCCTTATCGTAAGCTGCCGAACTAACAATACCCTTCAGCTGATTTAAATATGTAGCAAAAAAATCTGCCTCATCCGCATCAGAGAGTCCATCCATTCCCACATCCTGAAATAACCGTGAATCCTTTGAGTTGGCAAAGGCATCTACCACTGGTGGTTTTGAAGGCACCCTACCAAAGGCCGTAGTCTCAACATCGACAACCAAAGAGGATGTGGGTAGTCCATTCTCGTAACTTTTTTTTCCATCTTTCAGCACATCCTCTGAAATACTTCCCAGATTCAAATACAGATCTCCACCGGAACCATCGTTGCCAATGCCTTGGCTTAGGTGAAACGGATCCATCATCCAAAATTCAATAAACTCTATGTTAGCTGCTTCAAAATCGTTGGTGTTTATCGAGCGCATTATTCCTCCCCACCTGGTTTCTGGAAAGGAAAGATCACCGTTAGATTCTACATTGACCGGATCATAGTTATAGGGTCCTCTCTCAGAAGGATAATATGCCAGATCAAAAACTGGTAAGTTCTGCAACTGTTGGTTCGAAAGCTCCTTATTTGGAAATAATTCCGTTTCGATGATTGAGCGCATGTAATCGTTTGATTGAATTGCATTTCCCTTTATATGGTCAGGAGTGAGATTGTTGTCATAAGAGAACAAGGGGTCAATGATATACCACGCCAGTTTAGATCGTTTATAGCCATAGGGCAGACTATCCGAGAACGCAGCTTCCGGGAAAAGTTCGTTCCCACCAGGACCAGTTGCGCCTAAAGGCGTACTGGCTAGTGCCCAGGAGCTGAATGATTTCAAATCAATTGTAGAACGACTTCCTTCAAAGTCATCGATGTATGAAATGCCCTCTTTGCCCACAGCTTTTGAATGACCTGGAATGAGGTGCGCAAACTCTCCTGATACCGTAACGGTTGAAGGAGCTTTGGTATTAATAACGGGCAATAGATCCACCATTTTGGTAAGAAGCGGAACGTCTGTTCTATAGTCGGCATCTAATCCCCAAATCGTATTCGATATGGGCTCGTCGCCGATATTGATTTTTTGGGTAATTGGCCGTTCTGTTAAGTGCAAAACTGTACCTCCAATATTCAAATCTTTTGAAACACGATAATCGAGCCTAGCTCCCATCAGAGTTTTAGATTGAATATTAAAAAGCGTGTTGCTTTCAAACGATATTTTAATTGGCGTACCAGAATTCAGAATACCCTCATCAATTATTTTAACTCTTCCCAGGGAATAATCAACGGTGTAATGCACATTTTCCGTGAGCTTCTGGCCACCTGCTGCAACAGTAACGGAGCCAGGGGGTACATTCATTGCGTTTAGTGATATTTCTGAGCTCGATGAAGATTGATATTTACCATCCAGGCTAAACCTGTTCTTTTCGGGGTGCTCTTGCTGCGCATCGCTTCTCGTTAGATCATATAGTTCATGAAATGTGTACTTATCTGCAATAGGTTCCAGCTTCTTATCATATACACCGTCTGCCTCTCCTGTAATTTTATCATGCAGGTATTGACCAAAAGGCTCGAGTACCGGGAAGTATATCCGTCCGTTTGAGGTATTGATGGTAATGCCATTGATAAAATCAAAAACACCATCGGGTTGTTTTGTAAGCTGAACATTCAGATTGTCGAGGTTAAACACCCTTAACAAGGGAACTCCTTTAACAAATTCTGCATGGCCTTCTTTCAGGTAATTTGCCGGAACGCCAACCTCAGGATCTTTGTACAGTATATTCAATAGAAAACCATCCTGTTGGACGTTATAGCTTCCTATAGCATACACGTTCTTCATCATAAGATCCCAGGTGGGTAAGCTGGTATTAATTTGAGTGCTCTTTAGTAGTTTGACTATTAGTGCATTCGGCTCATCTATGCCACCCTTAGAAAACTCCCCTACCTGATATGTTTGGCCATTAAACGTAAATTGAAAAGCCACTGCTAACACTTCATCATTCGTTAGTCCAGAATTCAATGAGATAAAGCCAAGCTGACTGTTAAATTTAAATTCCGAAGCTGATAGCATCCTTGCACTCTCAACTTTCTCGTAATCCTGACCAAGTACCAAGCCCGTGCTAAAGAGTGTTGAATTAATTTTAGACAAGTCACGAATCGTGGGATACTGGTCTTTTAGTAACTGATACAATGTATTGGTTGCTTTTAAATAGTTGGTGTCAAAAGGGTCCGCATTAGGCACTAGACTAAAGGGACCAGGATTAACAAAGTCAGAGGTATCAAAAAAATCCTGCTCTCCCAAATCCATGAACGCTGCGATGCTACGTATGTTCTTGGTTTGACCCAACCGACTGGTAACCCAAACCTCAATTTTGGTAATGTTAATGCCGGAATTTACCAGAGGTAGGTTACGCAGGGCTGGCTCATAATTATCGTGAAAATATTGCGCTAGAAAGAAATGTTTGTTCTCTTCATACTGATCTGCCCTAACATTGTATTCAAATGTTTGTGCTCCACCCTTTACGTCAATCTCAGATTTTTTTCCCTTTTCTTGAGAGAAGACGCCTGTTACCATAAGCTTCCCGAACTGAAGCTGTGTTTTAATTCCAAAGAGGGTTTGGCTTCCTGTAATAAGCGTTCCCGAGAGCGGCAAGGCTACGTTTCCAGCTTCAATCTTTTTAATTATCTCGTCCTCGTCTCCAGTGTATTCGAGTTTCATCTTATTCTCAAAGTCAAATGTCGCTTCAGTATTGTAATTGGTCGTTAACGACAGCTTATCTCCGATGGACCCCGTAACACTCATTTGTATTTTCTCATCAAAATCAAATGTGGTGTTCTTCCTGGACTTCTCAGGTAATGCCGGGTTATCAGTCTTGTTTGTTTTTATAGCAAAAGTTAATTCTGCTGATCCTTGCGGCCTTATATCAACCGTGCTACCGCCAAATATGCGATCGACAATTTTACTGGCAATATTGAGCTTTGGTATAACTGCACGTTGCCGTTCAAAGCTCTCCGATTCCGATTTGTTTTGCCAGTATTCTTGCAAGGCTTTGTCCATGTCGTAATCCTGATATTCCTCAAAGGTCATATAGGTAGGATTGCGATAGTCTTCTGAACCAATTGTTTGGGTGGTATTGTACTGATTCGTTTCCGGATCATATTCCGTAGTTGTCTGGATATTGGATGGTTTACTCAGATACAATGGACTGCCAGATCCTCCTGTCGGTGAAGTGTTTCCATTGTCTTCGAAAGGAAAGGGCAATGATATACTCGAATCAGTCTCCGATTCTTCAGTGTTATCCGTAGAAATACTATCCTTCGCCAGTGAATCTTCAACCGTAGGAATATAAAATCCGGAAGGTTTTGTAGGGCTAGAAAAAGATTTAACACCCCTCTTATCGCCGAATACGAATAGACATAGTACGGCAATTACAGTTAGAGAATATTTCGCTATCTGTTTCAACTTTGGGTCTTAAATAAAAGGGTTTTGCTATTTAGCCAACAGCTAAAACACAGTTTGCGTATCAGGAAAAGCGTATTAGAGTATCTTGAGTGTGGCTTTTAATAAATCCTCAACTGAAATTTCCGATCCTTCAGTTTTCACTACCTGGCCAATAGCTTTTTCCGCTGCGTGTTTAGCAAATCCCAGCATTAACAAAGCAGATAACGCATCCTCCAGAGTTTTATTGTCCAGAGAGAACGCATCAGGTGAGTCTGAGGACAGCGTGCCTTCTTTGGCCAGCTTGTCTCGAAGGTCAATTATTATTCTCTGGGCAGACTTGGCGCCGATACCCTTAACCTTCTGAATGGCCATTACATTTCCAGATACGACCGCCTGGACCAGTTCTTCAGGCGACATAGATGAGAGCACCATTCTTGCCGTACTTGGGCCTACACCGGAAACTGAGATCAGATGACGAAAAAGTCTTCGCTCCTCCATGTCGGCAAAACCATAAAGTACTTGCGCATCTTCTCTTACTACAAAATGGGTGTACAGCATGACGGCTTCTTCATCCCCTATTTTGGAAAATGTATTAACCGAGATGTTTATTAAATAACCAACTCCATTACAATCGACAACTGCATAGGTGGGCGTTTTTTCAACCAGTCGTCCTTTAATGTGTGTAATCATTTGAGCTAATTATTCTTTTTGGACTGTGCGTCAATTACGGCAATGGTGACCATATTTACAATTTCACGAACACTGCTTCCCATTTGAAGAATGTGAACAGCCTTTTTCATTCCCAACAAAACAGGACCAATTGCTTCGGCCTTACTCATTTCCTGCAAGAGCTTGTATGCAATATTTCCAGAAACTAAGTTTGGAAAAATAAGTGTGTTCACCGATTTGTTAACCAACTCCGAGAATGGAAATTGTTCAGAAAGCAATTGCTTGTTTAATGCGAAATTGGCCTGGATTTCGCCGTCGACTACCATCCCAGGATAGTCTCTTTGAAGAATTTCTACGGCTTGCTGAACCTTTCGCACTTCTTCACCTTCCGCTGAACCAAAATTCGAATAAGACAACATCGCTATTCGAGGCTTTATGTTGAATTGCTTCACTGTTTCAGCGGTAAGAACCGTGATATCAACCAAATCCTGAACTGATGGGTTTATATTGATCGTTGTATCAGCAAAGAAGTAGGGGCGTTTTTCTGTGATTATGATATACATTCCGGCAATTCTTCTTATCCCCTCTTCAACGCCAATTACCTGCAAGGCCGGTCTGATCGTATCAGGATATTTTCTAGTAAGACCAGAAATCAACGCATCTGCTGCCCCGGTTTCCACCATCATGGCACCGAAGTAATTTCGCTCTTGCATTAATTTCGTAGACTCATATAAGGTCAAGCCTCTTCTATTCCTTTTGTCATATAAGTTTTCGCCAAAACGCATCCTGGTTTTTTCTTCTTTCTTGCTTCTTGGATCAATTATTGCCACTCCTTCAAGCTCAATGAAGTTTTCCTTTATCATTCCCTTTATCTTCTCGATATCTCCCAATAATATTGGTTTGGCAATTCCTTCATCCGCAACAATCTGTGCTGCTTTAAGAATCTTGTAGTTGTCGGCTTCTGCGAAAACAACACGCTTTGGATTTCTCTTTGCCTTGCTAGTTATTACTCGTATCAGCTTATTATCCAGCCCCAGCCGTTTTATCAATGACTCTTTATATTCTTCCCAATCCGTGATTTTTCCCTGTGCAACTTTCGACTTCATTGCCGCTTTTGCCACGGCCGGTGCCACCGCAGTTATCAAGCGAGGATCGAGGGGCTTGGGTATAATATAGTCTCGTCCGAAAATAATGTTCTTGGTGTCATACGCTGAATTAACGATTTCCGGAACAGTCTCTTTGGCGAGGTCAGCAATGGCATAAACAGCTGCAAGTTTCATTTCTTCATTTATGCTCGTTGCCCTGACATCTAATGCACCTCGAAAAATAAAAGGAAAACCCAGCACATTGTTTACTTGATTAGGATGGTCTGATCGTCCAGTTGCCATGATAATATCATCTCTTACGCTTATCGCATCTTCATAAGCAATTTCCGGGTTCGGGTTCGCCAATGCAAAAACGATTGGATCCTTAGCCATAGATTTAATCATGGCCTTTGTTACAATATTTCCTTTTGACAATCCTAGAAACACATCGGCTCCTTCCAAAGAATCTTTGAGTGCTTTGTACTTTTTGCTTGTGGCAAAAAACTTCTTCTCCTCGCTCAATCCTTTTCTGCTCTTTGTAATGACTCCTTTACTATCAAGCATAATGATATTCTCCTTCTTAGCGCCAAGCGATATATACAATTTAGCACAAGAAATTGCAGAAGCCCCTGCGCCGTTCACCACAATCCTTACTTTTTCTATTCTCTTTTTTGCAACGTGCAGAGCATTGATCAAGGCGGAACTAGATATAATTGCAGTTCCGTGTTGGTCGTCATGCATTACCGGAATATTTAGCTCTTTCTTGAGACGCCTCTCAATTTCAAAACATTCTGGCGCTTTTATATCCTCAAGATTTATTCCTCCAAAAGTTGGGGAAATTGCTTTCACCGTCTGCACGAAATGATCTATGTCAGAGGAATCTACTTCAATATCGAACACATCTATATCAGCAAATATTTTGAACAACAGACCCTTTCCCTCCATCACGGGTTTTGATGCCAATGCCCCAATATCACCGAGACCTAGCACCGCCGTCCCGTTAGAAATCACGGCAACCAAATTCCCTTTTGCTGTATACTTATACGAGTTTTCAGGGTCCTTCTCGATCTCCAAGCAAGGCTCAGCAACACCTGGCGAATATGCCAGCGACAGATCACGCTGTGAGCTGTATGGTTTGGTGGGCATTACCTCAATCTTCCCCGGTTTCCCTTGAGAATGGTAGTCAAGCGCTTCTTGTTTTCTAATCTTCATATTCAATGTCGTGATGACGCGAATTTACGAAGGATGCCCTAAAAACCTACTTTTTTGATCTTTTAATAATTCGTATCATTGGCAGTCTTATTCTAGATTTTGATGGAAAACATTGTTGTACTGACTGGAGCAGGAATCAGCGCAGAAAGTGGCTTGAGCACCTTCCGCGACAGCGGTGGATTATGGGAGCAGTACAATGTATATGAAGTAGCTACGCCTGAAGCTTGGGATAAAGACCAGAAGCTTGTTCTCGACTTTTATAATCAGCGCAGAAAACAAGTATTGGAAGCGGAACCCAATGCAGCTCATTACGCGTTGGCCAGCCTGGAGGAGAAATATAACGTTACAATAATCACTCAAAATGTAGACAACCTTCATGAAAGAGCAGGCTCTACCAACATAATTCATTTGCACGGAGAAATCACGAAGTCTCAGAGTTCTGTGGATCCAAGCTTGGTGTATGATATTGAAGACTGGGAACTCAACAGTGGAAATACATGTGAGAAGGGCTCACAGTTGCGCCCACATATAGTTTGGTTTGGAGAAGCAGTTCCCAAAATGACCGATGCCACTCTTATAACCGAAAATGCAAATAAGCTGATTATTATAGGAACCTCCCTGAATGTCTATCCCGCGGCAGGGTTAATTGATGTTGCGAAGAAAGAAGTGGATAAGTATCTGGTTGATCCAGGTGAAATGAGTGTTGCTGGAGTTGATAACCTCACGTTTATCAAAGAAAAAGCCAGCATTGGAGTACCCAAGCTGGCTCAAGATTTACTGGCAACGGCCTAAAGTTTATTTAACAACCAGCCTTTGTGTTGACTCAACCTGACCGTTAACAACCATTGAATAAAAGTATAATCCACTATTCAGTTGACTTACGGGAAAAATCACCTTACCTGTTGAACCTTTCAATGGTACCTCCATCACTTCTTCGCCCAGCAAGTTCCGGACTACAATATGAGCCGACCTAGATCCATTTTCAAGTGAGTAGGATACCGTGGCATTCGTCTTTGCAGGATTTGGATAAATGTCTAAAATCTTGTTCTGGCGTACATTTCCATATTCATCTA
This sequence comes from Bacteroidota bacterium, assembly GCA_002401055.1. GTDB lineage: Bacteria > Bacteroidota > Bacteroidia > NORP154 > NORP154 > NORP154. Next base: position 819 of record NVRZ01000057.1, on the reverse strand, counting down.
AGCCGACCAAAAGGCCCACATCAACACTGGCATAAACAGAATCATCCGGACTTTCCGGGGTGTAAAGAATTATCACACAAGCGGAGTCAATCGGATTGTCATTGTCATAGAAACAATACGAAATTGTACTTACACCTGTTCCTCCTCCAGCATTATAATATCCGATATGATTTGGGCTCGTAGTTCCTGGTAAAATTTCCACAACACCTGATACACTTACACTGGGAATAAAACAGACATCCCAACAAAAGTAGTTTATACTACTATCAGCAAGTGAATTTTCGGTTCTCTCACAAATCACATTAAGTGCAATGTTTGAAACATTTGTTACCAGTACATGTGACTTTTTATCTCCAGGATTTTGGGCGAATGCAATGCTCACTACAGTACCAATACCCATCAACAACGCAAGTGTTTTTTTCATAATCTTATAGTTTCTTAAACTCAGTTATTCCTTTCAAAACACAAAGATATACGACAAATTTGGTAAATAGATACAGCTTCGTCTTTAATTTTAGTCATTTCGTCTTAATATTTTGGCCGGTTGGTCGTGTTTATTCGTAAATTGTACCTACCAAAACAGCCATCTATAATTGAATCAATAAAATTATTTGAAAGTTCAAACTATTAAAACTAAAGTTATGAAAAATTCATTAAGCTTATTTCTTACAGCCCTTTGTATACTGGGTTTTAATCTGGCAAATAGCCAAACCATTGTAAGCACAACACCGGAAAACAAGAATGCTGTACTAGAAGAGTTTACCGGTATTTATTGTACTTATTGTCCTGATGGGCATGTAATTGCTCAAGGTTTTCTAG
>NVRZ01000056.1 GCA_002401055.1 Bacteroidota bacterium | reverse complement strand
GGGTAATTACTGCAGAATTATCTTTCTCGTCGCCACCTCCCCATCAGTCACTATTTTAAGAAAGTAAACTCCATTTTGCATTTCCTCTAAAACTATCAGATACCGATTGTTATTCTTGCGAGCTACCAACAGTTTTGAATATACCATCTTCCCGTCAGCCGAGTAGATTTTCAATTCTATGTTATTCAGGGGTTTGGCAGACGCAAAATCGATGTTAAACTGCCCTCTGCTTGGATTTGGATAAATCGAAAATTCAAAATCTTTTTCCGCTAATTCCTTTTGTCCGATAATTTCGCATGGACCTGTAACCACATTAACTTGAATGGTGTCAACACAGTTGTTTGCGGTCGTGGTAATCAACATTACGCTATAGGTTCCAGCGCTGGCGTATACGTGACTTGGATTTTGGGCTGTTGAGCTGCTGGCATCTCCAAAATTCCACGTCCAACTGGTAATTGAACCAGCATAAGCGTTAGTAACTGATTCATCCTGAAAGACAACTGTATCCCCTGAGCAACTTACCAGAGAAAAATTGGCCATGAGTGCATTAGGTGGGGTTACATTGATTGTTAGCGTGTCAGCGCAGGTGTAGTCTTGATTTACAACCAACATTACCTGATAAGTTCCTGTATCCGGAAAAGTATAAGAAGGGTTTTGAAGAACGCTCGTATCCAAATTAGTACTACTATCGCCAAAATCCCAGAAAAATGATTGAACAGCATTATTTCCAGTAAACATGAAATTCACTTTTAGATTATCACAAGGATCAGGTTGAACCATAAAACCCAAATTCGGATCACTTAAACACTGAGCAACTGAGAATAGAAAATCCCTTGTATTGGTTGAGAGAAATATCCCATTTCGATATTCGCTAACGCAAACTGCTACAACATAATTTCCTGATTGTGTAGGAGTACCAGTCATCCAACCAGTTACCGGATCAATAACAAATGAGTCATTGGGTGCCCAAATTGGATAAGCTGATTCATATGGAAATAAGTAAGTCACATCATAATTGCTACTTGGTGGTCCGGGAGGATCAGGGATAATTCCCAGTCCCGAAGGAGGAACAGAAGTATTGTATTCATTTGGAGTACATAAATAGTACACAAGAGAATCTCCATCTGGATCCGTTGCTGAATGATCATAGGCAAATGGTTCATTCAAGCAAGTTATAGTAGGCGGATTATTATTAAAATAAGGAGAACTGTTACAGTATGCCTCAGAACTATCGGGAATTCTAATATCAAAACCATAACCTGCGACTTGAGGCGTGTCTAAATTGAGAACAAAGATGGTTCTACAGCATCTCTGATAGGTCATGTAAAACTCGCCTGGGGGTAAGAAAAAATCCTCTTGATATGTAGCCTCGTGTACACATATATCTGGCGGTGAATACAGGCACACGTTGTACGTGTTATTATCCAGTGTATCATCTGGAGGTAGTGCCATATTGAATTTTATCACCAAGTTGTCATTTGTGTCATATAAGGATACAAAAATGGGATCATCAAAGGCTGGTACGCCATTGTAACAGTCTCTATAGAGCTTAACCGTAAATCGGTACTTATTCGTTGCCGGATCAAGACATTCGTAGTAGACCTCACCTCCCATTATATGCGTCGCCGATGCTTTTGGATTAAAATTGATGAGGATAATTATGATCAGAATGAGAATACGCATACCATGAAGATACTGAATTTCGACCAATCAATTCTTCTCTGACACTTCCATGACAAAACTATTGGCTCTATATCTGATTTTTGCATCAGTTATTGGAGAATTATACAGTGGAAGAGTTTAAGATAATAGCCTTTACGCATAAATCCTTGAGTCTGGAGGATATTGGAGTCCTTCACGTAGAGGAGGAGCAGTTGGAGACACGGCTGAGTGCTCTCAAAATTACCATGAATTTACCTGAGTTGATGTACCTATCAACTTGCAATAGGGTGGAGTTCTTGCTAAAACTAAAGCAAGACATAACTCCCGATTACATCAGCAAATTTATTGACAACTTCCTTATTGACGGAAATTCTGAATTTGTTGAAAAGATTTCGTCAAAGGCTGAAGTATATGAAAATGTTGATGCCCTCGATCACATGTTCACCGTAGCATCATCTTTAGACTCTTTGGTGGTAGGAGAGCGTGAGATAATTACACAAGTACGCAACGCTTTTGAGAAGTGCAGAGATCTAGGTTTTACAGGCGACTTGCTAAGAATGGTTATCCAGAAAACTATTGAAACAGGTAAGGAAGTTTATTCCAATACGGATATAGCCAAAAAACCTGTCTCAGTTGTTTCACTGGCATACAGAAAACTGAAAGAACTCCAGGTAAACATTGGTTCACGCATCTTGATTATAGGAGCTGGCCAAACCAACTCATCCATGGGGAAATATCTTAAAAAGCATGGGTTTACAAATCTCACGGTTTTTAGTCGCACGCTGGAAAAGGCTAAGACTTTGGCTGCTGATCTGAGTGGGAATGCTTTCGGATTAGATGCTTTGCCTAATTACAGAAAAGGGTTTGACGTAATTATTTCCTGCACGGGGTCGGCAGAATTTATAATCACCAAAGACAATTATGAGCTGTTGCTGAACGGTGAGCTTTCTACTAAAATTGTTATTGATCTGGCCATTCCAAACGATTTTGACAGCTCTATTCAAGAGGACTTCAAAGTAAACCTTATAGCAATCAATAATCTCAAATCGATAGCGGAAGAGAACCTGAAAGAACGAAAAGGTGAACTAGTGCATTGTCAAAAGATAATTAAAAGGAACATCGAAGATTTTATTGGCGTTTTGAAAGAGAGGAAAGTTGAGCTGGCAATGCAGAAGATTCCTGCAAAAGTGAAGGAGATTCGGGAAGCAGCCTTGAATGGGGTATTTGCCAAGGAACTCAAAGAATTAGACGATAAATCAAGAGAAACACTGGATAAGGTGATTTCTTATATGGAAAAGAAATACATATCTGTTCCCATGAAAATGGCTAAGGAAGTATTTTTGGGTAAATCACCATCTGATGAATAGAAAGATAAAAATAGGTACCCGAGGTAGTGATCTGGCGTTATGCCAGGCCAACTCTATCAAGGACAAGTTGAAGGAGCTTAAAATTACTTGTGAGCTAAAAATAATAAAGACTCAAGGCGATGAGATACAGGACATCGGATTTGATAAAATGGAGGGCAAGGGATTTTTTACCAAGGAGCTGGAAAAGGCCCTGTTGAGTAAGGAGATTGACCTGGCAGTACATTCGATGAAGGATATGGAAACTACAGCCACACGCAAACTTAAAATTGCAGCTGTAACCGCTCGAGAGGAACCAAATGATTTACTGATTATCAATACCAATGCCGTTGACAAGGGCCGACGATTACTTCTGAAAGACAAGGCAATTGTTGGCACTTCTTCTGCTCGCAGGAAATCACAAATACTCGCTTTTCGCAACGATGTGGTTGTTAATGATCTTAGAGGCAATGTGCCTACAAGAATAGAGAAGCTAGAATCTGGAGACTATGACGCGATCATCATTGCCGCAGCCGGTGTAAATAGATTGGAACTTGATCTTACCGGATTTCATGTTGAGAATTTGGATCCTACAGAGTTTGTGCCTGCTCCCGCACAAGGAGCCCTGGCTTGTCAGATTAGAAAGGATGATAAATGGTTGGACGAAAAACTTGCCGTTGTTAATCATGCTGGTACTGAGCTTGAGTGCAATTTGGAGAGAACAATTCTCAATAAATTTGGTGGTGGATGCCAGATGCCAATAGGCGTTTATTGTAGACAGGAAGAAGATGAGGATGAGCAAATAATTTATAAAGTGTGGACCGCAATTTCAAAAAAGGCTAAAGTTCCTCCTGTTGTAATATTTCAAGAGTCAAAGTCTCAAGAAAAGGTTGTAGAGGCAATTGTTGAACGACACAAGAGCGTTAGGTCGGCTAGTGTATATATCACACGCGATCTTAGAAAAGATGACTTCTTTAAAAATGTGCTGGAGGGCAATGGGTACAAAGTTAAAGGGACATCATTGATAGACATCAGAAGGTTGGATTATAAGGATCAGATTAAGGACAAGAAACATGAATGGGTATTCTTCTCGAGCAAACAGGCTGTCGTACATTTCTTTGAACAAGATCCTGAGTTGGGTCCCGTTAAATATGCGGCCCTAGGAAAAGCAACTGCAGGAGAGATGCGAAAATACGGAGCCAGAGCAGATTTTGTTGGCTATTCTACCGATACAAAACTCACTGGAAGGCAATTTGCCTCATCGGTTACCGGACTTGTATTGTTTCCTCAGGCAAGAGGCAGTATGCGGGTAATTCAGCGGCAGTTTGGAAATCAAGACCATGTTCAGGACTTGGTCGTTTACGAAACCTTAAAAAAGGACGTTCCGAAGATGCCCGAAGCGGATATTATTTTGTTTACCAGTCCTTCAAATGTAATTGTGTATTGCAACTCTAAAAAACTAGCTCTAAATCAAAGGGTTATTGCAATGGGAAATGCCACCGGAAACGAATTGCTTCGGCAGGGAGTTGAATATTATACGTTGGTTAACTCCTTTGACGACTCAGGACTCGCGCAAGCGGTCTTCGGAATGTAATATCAACTCTCCATGTACGCCAGACCAAGAAGGCTAAGACGAACTCAGATCATTCGAAATCTTGTTTCTGAAACGAAGCTAGACAAGGATATGTTCATCTATCCTTATTTCGTCATCCCTGGTAAGCACTTTAAGGAGCCCATTGAATCCATGCCCGGAATCTCTCATTTTTCATTAGATGAGTTACTGAAAGATATAGAAGTGGGTCTCAAATTTGGAGTCAACAAGATTCTGCTTTTTGGAGTTGGAAATGAAAAAACGGAGGACGCCAGTAGCGCATACGCAGAGAAATCCATTGTTGTGGAAACACTGAAGGAGCTCAATGACAAGTTTGGAGATAATTTATTCGTGGTTACCGACGTCTGCATCTGTGCTTATACTACACATGGCCATTGCGGTCTTTTAAAGGAAGGCAGTGTGGATAATGATAGTTCGTTGCAGGTCATTTCTCAAATGGCCCTGGCTCATGCTGAGGCAGGAGCAAGTATGGTTGCGCCATCTGATATGATGGACGGTAGAGTAGGGGCAATTAGAGAAACATTGGATAAAAATAATCTCACTGAAACGGGAATTATGTCTTATTCGGTGAAGTACGCATCTTCTTATTACGGACCTTTTAGAGAGGCAGCGGACTCTAGCCCAGGTAAAGGTGATAGAAAGAGCTATCAAATGGATTTCCGCAACTCAAGAGAGGCGCTGAGAGAGGCTGAGTTAGATGAAGAGGAAGGAGCAGATATACTAATGGTGAAGCCAGCGCTTGCTTATTTGGATATCATAAAGGAGATCAAGCAGATAAGTACTCTACCAGTTGCTTGTTACAATGTGTCGGGAGAGTATTCAATGGTGAAAGCTGCGGCTTCTGCAGGCTTTGTAGACGAAAAGGAGATTGTAATGGAGAATATGTATGCGTTTAGCAGAGCTGGTGCAGATATCATTATATCATATCATACCAGAGATATTCTCGAGAAAGGTTGGCTGTAAATTTCTAGGAAAAAGTGCTTATCCCGGTAATCAGCAAATGAACAAGCAAACAATTGAACAACAGAAAGTAGAACAGCGAAGTCCAAGTAGGTTCAAATGTTCTATTGTTCAAATGTTCAAAATAATATGCTGAAATTTATGCTATTCACAGTATAGCATGCTAAGTCTAAATATAGGTTGGATGCCGCTTTAGGAAAAAGCATTTATCCCGGTAATATCCATACCCGTTATCAGCAAATGAACATCGTGGGTCCCTTCATAAGTCATAACTGACTCTAAATTTGCCATGTGACGCATGATAGAATATTCTCCTGTGATACCCATGGCGCCATGTATTTGTCTTGCCTCTCGTGCAATATTAACTGCAATTTCAACATTGTTGCGCTTTGCCATAGAAACCTGCTGTGGTGTGGCTTTTCCCTCATTTTTTAACGTTCCCAGTCTCCAGGCCAGCAATTGTGCTTTCGTGATTTCTGTGACCATCTCGGCAAGTTTTTTCTGAATTAACTGAAAGGAGGCGATGGGTTTTCCGAACTGAATCCGCTCTTTCGCATATCGCAATGCAGAATCGTAGCAATCCATGGCGGCTCCTACTGCTCCCCAGGATATTCCATATCTGGCTGAGTTCAAGCAACTTAGAGGGCCTTTGAGTCCTTTGATATCGGGAAACATATTTTCTTTTGGAATTTTAACGTTGTCAAAAACAAGCTCTCCTGTTGCTGAAGCGCGCAGGGACCATTTTCCATGCATTTCCGGTGCTGTAAATCCTTCCATACCTTTTTCAACAAGCACTCCCCGAATATCACCGTTTTCATCTTTTGCCCAAACAACCGCCACATCTGCAAGGTTAGCGTTGGTAATCCACATTTTGGCTCCATTTAGCAAGTAATGATCACCCTTATTTACAATAGTTGATAGCATCCCGCTTGGATCCGACCCATGGTTCGGTTCTGTAAGTCCAAAGCATCCAAGAAATTCTCCGCTGGCTAATTTTGGAAGAAATTTCATCTTTTGCTCTTCCGTTCCAAATTCATTAATGGGAAACATAACGAGCGATCCCTGAACGGATGCTGTTGATCTCACACCAGAATCTCCACGTTCCAATTCCTGCATCATCAGGCCGTAAGAGATATGATCCATGCCGCCTCCACCATATTTTTGTGGAATTGTTGGACCAAATGCACCAAGATCTGCCAGACCTTTTACAAGATGAACAGGAAATTCCGCCTTCTGTGCATACTCTTCAATAATAGGTGTAACCTCCTTTTTAACCCATGCACGACACGAATCTCTTACGAGTTTGTGCTCATCACTTAGAAGATCATCAACTTGAAAGTAGTCAGGGGCAATGAACTGATCGGCAGCCATAATGGAGTTTTTAAGGTTACAAAAGCGATACGAAATTAGCTAAAAAAGCTATGACGTTAGATTTTTATTTACTTTTGTGTTCGGAAAATTCGGCACGATATTAGCTTATTTTAATCTGGTGATTTTCAAGGAGGGTCCGAATAATGTGGGTAGTACAACCCCACGACTGTAAAGAATTCAAAAAACTGTTAATGAGAAACATCTTCAATAGCTTACTTGTTCAACCTTTTGCATTGTTCATTGGCATTTTGCTTTTGAGCTTCAACGCCTGCGTTTGGGAGAAAGGAGATCTGTCAACCCCCCTTGTTCAGTGTGATACTACGACGATAACTTTCAGGTTAAGTGGTATAGATACAATATTCGCACTGAAATGCGGACCCTGTCATACTACGCAGTCGCCGGTTGCAGGTGGCCTTAATTTTAATAGTTATGCAGACGTGAAAGAAAAAATTGATGACGGCCGAATACAAATAGTAGCCTTGGGCAGCAGCCCAACTATGCCATTTGGCGGGCCCTTTCTTCATCCAGATACTATAGCAAGAATTAATGAATGGATAAGTGCGGGCGGCTGTGAATAATGAGAAAATATTTAAAAGCATGAAAAAGAAATTCTACATATTGATCATCTTTGCTTTTACTTCAAATGTTGCGATTAGCCAGATGTACAAAGCAAATTCTGGTATGGTCAGATTTTTTTCGGAGGCCACTATTGAGAATATTGAGGCCACCAGTAAGCGAGTCTCCTCTATACTAAATACCAAAACGAAGCAAATTGTTTTCCAAATTCCAATTACCGGCTTTGATTTTGATAAGGATCTGATGAAGGAACACTTTAATGAAAACTACTTGGAATCTGAAAAATATCCGAAGGGTACCTTTAGTGGAAAGATTATTGAGGATATTGATTATACCGAAGATGGTAAGTACACGGCAACAGCTAAAGGCACTTTAAAAATTCACGGCATTGAAAAAGAAAGAACTATTAAAGGAACAATTACAATCAAAGACGGCGTGATTTCGCTGTTGGGAAAATTTTATGTTGTGCTACAGGATCACAAAGTGAAAATCCCGAAAATATTATTCTCTAACATTGCAGAGAAAGTGGAAGTGACCATTAAAGTGACCTATAAACCATACGTAAAGAAGTAAGCACGAACATGAAGAAATCATTATATAGTCACGTCATACTTTTCTTTTTATTCCTCTCTCCACTCCTTGTTTCAGCTCAGGAAGAAGATTTGATGAGTATGCTCGATGAAGACAGTGAAACGATTGTCGAAAAAGTTACTGCTACATTCAAGGCATTGACGATCATCAATGCGAATACTACGGAGACGGTTAAAGCTAAAACACTTGTGTTTAACATTATTCACAGATTCGGAAATGTATCTGGAGGCGCACACACGCTTGGAGGAATGGACAACGCAAGCAATATTCGCTTTGCGTTTGATTATGGAATCACGGATAAGTTATTGGTTGGTATTGGCAGAAGCAAAGTGAAAGAGCATATTGATGGATCTATTAAGTATAAAATACTGGGCCAAACTACGGATAACAAAATTCCGGTCACCATTGTATGGTTTTCAGGCATGGCCGTTACTCCGATGCAAAGCCCACGAAATGGAGATGGTTCTGAAAGATGGAGCAAAGCAGCGCATAGATTTTCGTACATACATCAGGTAATTATTGCTAGAAAATTTTCGCCAGCTATTTCATTTGAAATTCTTCCTACCTATTCGCACCGAAATTATATTATTAGAAATGTTAACCCGGAGAACGGCGCCGAGGATCAAAATGATCTTTTTTCAATCGGGGTTGCAGGGCGCGTAAAAATCAACAATCGGCTCTCTATTGTGGGAGACTATTTTTACACTTTTTCAAAATATCGAGATAATAATTCGGCAAAGCCACACTACATGCCGCTTGGATTGGGAATAGAAATTGAAACAGGAGGCCATGTTTTTCACATTAACCTAACAAACTCTCCAGGGATAATTGGGAATGATTACCTTCCTGATACCAATGATTCCTGGTTGGATGGTGATATTAAGCTTGGATTTAATATTGCTCGTGTATTCTACCTATAGTTGAAACAAACAGCCGATTCAATCATTCAAAGATTTAATCAATTACCCGCTGAAGGTAATGCTACGGATACACCTCTCCTGAATCAGAAAGTCGATTCCAATATCGTAGTTGACTCTGGTGAGCAAAGTGTCCTTGAGAAAGCTCCCGTCGTTGTAGGTAATTCAAATAAGCTGTTGCCCAATTCTTACGGCGTGTCCGTGGTGGGAAGTGAAAATGTAGCTTTAGAATTGATTGATTCGAATGCCAATATCTATACAGGAGATGTGGATTCATTGATCTATAGCGAAATGGTGGCTGATTGCACACTGTCACCGCAACCGCTTATGGCAACACATGAGCTTCTTACAAATCGAGGTCAGTCGAACCATGTAAATATAAAATCTCCAGACTGGATATTGGGCATACTTCTTGCGATCTTTCTCCTAATTGCGTGGGTTCGTGTTTACCATCGCAGAAGGCTGAAGCAGCTATATAAGGCCCTGACGTCAAAGCTATACGTCCAACATATCCTGCGAACAAATGATGGACTAATGCAGCGTGTGTCTTTTGTGCTTGATATTATATCTTATCTGGTGATAGCTGCTTTCATCTATCAAGTTACCGAATATTATGACTTGATAGTTCCATTCGGTAGTTCTTGGCATCCATACATATTGATACTTCTGGGTTTAATTATTCTCTATCAGGCCAAAAACCTTGTGTTAATTATTTCAGGTTTACTTCTGAATCAGCAGGAGAAGTTGCAGGAATATAGGTTCAACGTCTTTTTGATGAACAAAACATTAGGTCTGGTTTTGACTCCGGTAATAATATGTATCGCATACCTTTCCTTTGGCGAGGCAGTAATTATCTGGACTGGTATTCTGTTCATAATCCTTGCGTACCTCTACCGAATCAACAGGGGCTTAGTAATTGGTTTGAAGGAAGCAAATGTGTCTGTCTTCTATTTATTTATGTATCTTTGCACCCTTGAAATTTTACCGTTAGTCATCTTAACACGTTTGGCTATAAACATTGAATAGAGTTTTAAGATAAGGCAAATCCAATAATGTCCACTAAAAGCAATCACACCTTGGAAGTTAAAACAATATTAGTCTCACAACCTCAGCCTGAATCAGACAAATCGCCTTATCATGGCTTGTCTAAATCACAAAAAGTAAAAATTGACTTTCGTTCTTTTATCCATGTTGAGGATATAAATGCTCAGGAATTTAGAAAAGACAGAGTTGCCCTAGAAGAGTTTGATGCCGTGATTTTCACAAGTAGAAATGCGGTTGATCATTACTTCAGAATGTGTAAGGACATGCGAGTGCCAATTAGAGATTCAGTCAAGTATTTTTGCGTTTCGGAAGCAATCGGATTTTATTTGCAGAAATATGTTATATACCGAAAACGAAAAATATTTCATGGCAATCATACATTTTCAGATTTAATATCCGTACTAAAGAAGCACAAGGATGAGCATTTTCTATTGCCATGCTCAGATATATTAAAGCAGGATATACCGAATTTGCTCAATACAAATGAGCTAAAGTTCACGAAAGCGGTTATATACAAAACCGTATGTTCCGACTTATCGGATCTAGCTAATGTGAACTATGACATGTTGGTTTTTTTCAGCCCAAGCGGAATCAAGTCACTTTTCAAAAACTTTCCTGACTTTTCACAAGACAATACAAGGATAGCAGCATTTGGACCAACAACTGCAAAGGCCGTTGAAGATGCAGGGTTGACGCTGAATATAAGAGCCCCGCAGCCAAATGCCCCTTCAATGTCATTGGCCATTGAAAATTATCTAAAGGAAACCAAAAAGAAGAAATAACTCCTTTGTTAATTAAGGATATTGTTTCAACCTCCCATTATATTTTGAAAGGTGGGCCACACATTTACAAAAGCTGAAAGGCTTACCAGTAAAAAAACCATTGATGCCTTATTCGAACTTGGCACCTCATTTGCTATAAAGCCTTTGAGGATTATTTGGTTGGAAAGCAAGCTCACAAGTTCCTATCCTGTTCAAGTAGTAATTGTTGTTCCGAAAAAGAATATATCTCGTGCAGTAGATCGAAATTTGATCAAGAGGAGACTGAGAGAGGCCTATAGAAAAAATAAAGATTTGTTGTATGAATATTTATTGAAAACTAAGAAGCAATATGCAATCGCAATTTTATTTACTGGTACTGAGCCACTGGCCTACAAAGAAGTTGAGGCTAAAATAATCTTATCTTTACAACGTTTAATTAAGGAAAATGAAAAGGCTGGTAGGTAAGGTATTTATAGGGTTAATTCACTTTTACCAGAAGGCTTTATCGCCACTATTTGTATCAACCTGCCGATATACACCAACATGTTCTCAATACGGTGTTGAAGCAATAAGTAAGTATGGCCCAATTAAGGGAGGTTTTCTGTTAATTAAAAGAATTGGTTCCTGTCACCCTTGGGGGAAGCATGGATATGATCCTGTACCGTAACTAATAACAATGAAATTACTCAAGGACATTTTAAAAAACGCTAAACCAAAGCTGAGAGTAGGCGTTGGAATAGTGCTTATTACGGTGACTTCTTTAGGGTTCTTAAGTTTTGTCGATAGCAACTTTGAGTACGCCAAGAACCTGGATATTTTTGCCTCTCTGTTCCGTGAATTAAATATCTACTACGTAGATGAAACTGATCCGGGACAGTTAATTGAGTCTGGGATTGACGGAATGCTGGAATCTCTTGACCCATATACCACTTTCATACCTGAATCTGAATTGGAGGACCATCGGTTCGCGATTACAGGGCAATATGGAGGAATCGGCTCGCTTATTCGTAAGAGGGGTGACAAAGTATTGGTTGCAGAGCCTTATGAAGGGTTTCCTGCAGAAAAGGCTGGATTAAGAGCTGGCGATATTATTTTACAAGTAGATGGGAAGGAGATCAATGGAAAGAATACGAGTGAGGTTAGCAAAGTACTGAAAGGACAACCTGGTAGCGTTGTAAAATTATTGGTTAAAAGAGAGGACACTGAGGATCCTTTCGAGGTTGTGATTACCAGAGAAGAGATAAAAATAAAGAGTGTGCCTTATTATGGCATAATTGAGGATGGAATTGGATATATCAAACTCAGTAACTTTACGAGTAAGGCACTTTCAGAGGTGAAAGCAGCATTGAACAAGCTCAAAGAAGAGAATGATTTGAAGGGGCTTATATTTGATTTGAGAGGAAACCCAGGGGGATTGCTCAGGGAATCTGTAAATATTGTAAACCTCTTCGTTGAGAAGGGAGAAGAAATCGTTAGTACCCGTGGAAGGCGCCAGACATTGGCAAAAAATCATCGTGCGCTGAATGCCCCAGTTGATGCCCTGATTCCTCTGGTAGTTCTTGTAAACAGGAACTCTGCTTCTGCCTCGGAAATTGTGGCAGGCGCTATTCAAGATTTAGACAGAGGTGTAGTTATTGGGCAGAAGACCTTTGGAAAGGGCTTGGTCCAGCAAACGGTGAAGCTCACGTACAATACTCAGCTGAAGGTAACCACAGCCAAATATTACATTCCAAGTGGTAGGTGCATTCAGGCCCTTGATTATGCAAACAGAAACAACGACGGGAGCGTGGGAAAAATAGCCGATTCTCTGATGACTGAATTTAAAACTAAAAATGGCCGTTCGGTATTTGATGGTGGTGGGATTGATCCAGACATAAAGACAGATAGAGATAAGAGGAGCAATATAGCATCGAGGCTACTTAGCAAGATGTTAATATTTGATTACGCAAACAAATACAGGCGAGAGAATGACAAGATAGCGAGTGCTACAGAGTTCAAACTGTCAGATGCTGACTACGCTAATTTTGTTTCTTTCTTAGAAGACAAGGATTATGATTATACCACTAGAAGTGAGCGTAAGCTTGAGGAGCTAAAAGAAATAGCTGAAAAGGAGAAATATTTTGAGGATGCTAAGCTGGAATATGAGGCATTGGAGAAGAAGTTAACCCACAGTAATGAAGATGATTTGATAAAATTTAAGGACAAAATTATTCGATTATTAGCAGGCGAGATAGCTGTTCGGTATTATTACCAACAAGGGCGGATTGAGTCCATGCTTGTGGATGATGTCGATGTACTAAAAGGGCTGGAAATTCTTAAGGACGAAGCCTGGTATGCCGCAATACTGGATGGCACCTATGAGTCCAAAGCCCTTGAGGAAGAAAAAGAATAAGTAGGCCTTCCCACACTAATATCCGATTACCATCGTTTCAATATCGTAGCCCTCACTAGAGGGAGCGCAAGCAGCATCACACCACGATGAGCAGTAGATTTAGTAAGGTCCACCAGCAGGTATATCTGTTGGGATTGGCGGCGATGGTAATAGGTCTTCCATTGTCCCATATTCTTATGTCCACCTCACAAATGCTGCTTGGGGCCAACTGGTTTATAGAAGGAAATTACAAGGAAAAAATGCTCAGGCTTTGGAAGAACAAGCCAGCCCTGGTTGTGTGCTCCATATTCCTACTCCATTTGCTTGGAATGACTTATTCAACAGATTGGGAATATGGATTGAATGATATGCGAATTAAATTACCCCTATTCATCCTTCCCTTCATTATTTCAACCTCCCAGCCTTTACCCAGAAAGCAGATCTTCTTTATCCTCGATATATTTATCGCGAGTGTATTGCTGGGTACGTTTTTTAGTATGTCCGAATTGGTGGGAGTGAATAATTGGTTCAGACATTTATTTGGTTTTCCAGAAAAGCTTCTGCTGGAT
>NVRZ01000055.1 GCA_002401055.1 Bacteroidota bacterium | reverse complement strand
GGGTAGCTAAAAAGAACTTGGTTTTTGGTTATTCCTATGATCTCACCTTATCCCAAATCCGAAAATATTCTTCAGGCTCACATGAAATATATATTGGGCTAAAAATCTCGCGACCAAAAAGGAAATCCAATAAATAAATCGGCTTGGGCAACCCCATAAGATAGAATTGTCGTCTTTGTTATCACCATGGGATTTGGCGGTGCTAAAATTGAAAAACAAAACATGATTGAAAAAATAATGACACATCTGTACGCTACCTTGATTATTATTATTCTCGGCCTAGTGGCACTTCCTTCATCCACTTTTTCTCAAAGCGCCAACCCAAATGACCCAAATGATTTTCAGTATATTTTTGTTGAAGGTGGAGTTGCACACACAGTTGCCTTAAGATGCAATGGTACTGTTGCAACCTGGGGGTTAAACTCTTCCGGCCAATTGGGTATCAACTCCACTACTTCAAGTGATGTTCCAATTACGGTTGTGTCTCCCGGCGGTAGCGATTCACTGATCAATATTATTGCCGTTGCGGCGGGTGACAACCACACGCTAGCACTACGCAGTGATGGTACGGTATGGGCATGGGGTGACAATGGTAGCGGACAAGTAGGAGATGGAACCGGTACGTCTCAAAGAAACTTGCCGGTTAAGGTGGTAAATATTGGTGGATCTGATAGTTTAACAGACATTGTAGCGATTGCAGCAGGCGGTGACCACTCTCTGGCAATAAAAAGTAATGGTACCGCAGTTGCATGGGGCGACAATAGCTCTGGCCAGTTGGGAGATGGTTCTAAAACGGATAGAAATGCTCCGGTTTTTATTACAGGAATTGACGCTGGACAAGTAGCAATCGCTGTCTCAGGTGGAAGCTGTGTTACAATGCTACTACAAGGAAACGGCAGAGTAAAAACGTGCGGATGCGACGACGCAGGTCAGTTAGGAGATGATGGAAGTTCAAGCCTCGCCGGAGCTACTTCGCTGGTATATGTAAGTAAGCAGCAAAGCACCGTCGATCCACTTGATAGCATCATTGGCATATCTGCCGGCCGTTTACATTGTCTGGCTGTTGACAGTGGTGGCACCGTATGGTCATGGGGTTCGCAATCCTTGGGTTCCGACGGATTTGAATTGGGCAGAAGCTGTGGTACTCCGCAATGCAAATTTGCGGGTACTGTAAGCACGATAACGACAGCTATAGCGTTGGCTACCGGTGACAATTCCAGCTTTGCACTTCTCAGTGATAGCAGTATTATGGCTTGGGGAGATAATGATCAGGGAGAGCTCGGACTAGGTGATTTTTCGGATCGTTCGGCACCAATCGCAAATTCATTAATTGCAAGCAGAGTAACTGCCGTTTCGGCCGGAGGGCCACATACAATCGTTCTTTTGGAAACAGACAGTATCCAAACATGGGGAGATAACGGCCAGGGGCAATTGGGAACAGGCACAAGCCCTACTGATAATAATAATCCAGCAACCGTAACTGGATACAGCATGGGGGCAATCTTTGCAGATGCTGGTCCAGATACAGCCTATTGCAGTGGCGATTCTGTACAAATTGGTGGTGAGTCGCCTGGTGATTATGCTGAGTTTATATACTCCTGGACGCCAACTACTGGCCTAACCGCAAACGGTTCTACACAACCTGATACCTTATCTGATCCCTATTCTAAACTTACAGTTTCATCAACAATCACTATTGAGTACATTCTTACTAAAAGCTATAGAATAAATACAATCCCTGCCTGTATAAATACCGATACGGCTATTGTAACCGTAAATGCGGGCACGGTTGCTGATTTTGAGACATCAGTACCCCCTGGCTGCATAAATAAACCAGTGAATTTTTATAATACTGGAACTTCCGGTGGAGGCCGAAGCTTCTTATGGGATTTTGGAGCAGATGCCACGCCAGCTACGGATACAACAGAGTTTCCACCAGCAGTTGTTTATTCATCAGCAGGTGCTAAGGTAATCTCATTGGCCGTTGTTGATCCACTGTGCGGAAGTGGAGACGTCATTACCAAAATAATTACCATTAACGACAACCCTACAATTAGCTTTACCTCTACAGCGCCTGCATGCATGGGAGAATCAGTTGGTTTTACCAATACAGGAACCACAGGAATTGGAGTCTCATATCTGTGGGATTTCGGTGCAGGAGCATCCCCGGCAACTTCTACTGTTGAAAATCCTGGCGGAGTAATGTATAACAGTGCAGGTACCAAAACCGTTACATTGACTATCAATGACGGCAGCTGTACTGCAACAGGAACTATGACCATCACTATAAACGCTACACCCACAGCTGATTTTAATTCCAATGCGCCAGTTTGCACGAATGATATGATCACTTTTGTCAATACAGGAACTACAGGAGCAACCTTATATAGCTGGAACTTCGGCTCTGGGGCTACACCAGGTACAGCGTCTGTTGAAAATCCAGCGGGCGTAATTTATTCAACCTCGGGTGTTAAGGCAGTTCAACTTGTAACCACATTGGGAACTTGTGTTGATATGGTCACAAAACCCATAAGCATAGAACTAACGCCAACAGCAAGCTTCACATCTACTGCGCCACAATGCGCTGCCACAGGAGTGGATTTCACCAATACGGGAAGTACTGGTGGCAACTGGCTATATAGCTGGGATTTTGGAGTTGATGCTTTACCTTCAACATCGACAATCGAAAATCCAAATGGAGTCATTTACGGATCTGGAGGAAGTAAGAATGTAACATTAACCATATCAAATGGAAGTTGTTTGGCAACAACCACGAGTTCTATAACGGTAAATATTTCGCCTATTGCAGATTTTACCTCAAGTTCTCCAATGTGCGCGGAAGACAGTGTTGATTTCATCAATATGGGCACAACCGGCGCCACTTATATGTGGAATTTTGGAACTGGTGCCATTCCGGCAAGCTCCACGGATGAGAACCCGACTGGTATAGTGTATTCTACAGATGGATTAAAGACAGTTCAACTGATAGCAACATTAGGTTCTTGTGTGGACTCTACAACGCAAAGCATAACGATAAATGAAAAACCGACAGCTAGTTTCAGCTCTACTGCTCCTGCTTGCGGAAATGTAGGCGTTGACTTTAACAATACTGGAAGTTCAGCACTGAAATGGTCATACAGCTGGGATTTTGGAATAGGAGCATCTCCATCTTCTTCTTCAGCAGAAAATCCTCTTGACATTATGTATAATTCAAGTGGATTAAAAACTATTACGCTTACGCTTAGTGATGGAATATGCGTATCCTCATTTACACAATCCATTATAATTAATGCGACACCAACTGCCGCCTTTGCCTCAACTGCCCAATCTTGCGAATTAGACTCTGTTGATTTCTTCAACATGGGCAGTAACGGCGGTGGTTGGACTTATTCATGGACCTTTGGTTCCGATGCAGCACCTGCAAATTCAACGGATGAAAATCCTGCAGATGTAATTTATTCATCGAACGGTACCAAATCCATTGAGCTAGTAGTATCAGACGGCACATGTTCTGACTCTATTACCCAAACCATCAATATCTTCGACAGGCCTACGGTTGGCTTCAACTCTACCGCTCCGGTTTGCGCAGGTCTTGACGTTATCTTTGTTAACTCTGGCAGTAGTGGCAACAATTGGGCATACTCCTGGGACTTTGGGTTGGGAGCTTTCCCTTCCGGCTCAAGTGCTGAAAATCCTGGTAGCATTATTTACAGTGTAGGTGGAAACAAAACAATAACGCTTACTATTTCTGATGGAAACTGTACTGAGTCTTTCAGCGGAAGTATAACAATTGATGAACTTCCCATTGTCGATGCAGGGCCCGACACTATTATTTGCGCGAATAGAAGCGTGCAAATTGGTAGCGACTCAGTATTAGGTAGCACTTACTTCTGGTTTCCAACTACAACTCTCGACAATCCATTTATCTCGAATCCAACGGTCAGCCCTGAGGCAACTATTACAATATATCAGGTAACAGTCACCGGATCAAACTCATGTACAAATACCGACACTGTTCTCGTGACCATGTTGCTTCCATTATCGGCAGATGCTGGAATTGATGTTGAAATATGTGGTGGAGACGATATTCAAATAGGTGCAGCACTCGTCGAAGGACAGTTTTACAGCTGGTCACCTTCAAATGGACTGAGCAGTACAACATCACCAAATCCTATGGCAAACCCAAGTGTTACAACTACTTATACTTTAACTGTTACTGATGATTACGGCTGCGATGCAATTACTGATCAAGTTGAAGTAATCGTGCACCCACTTCCCATGGCTGAGGCTGGCAATGATACGGCAATTGCGAAGGGAAAGAGCATGCAACTAATAGCAACGGGTGGTATTGACTATATCTGGAGCCCTAACTACGAATTAAGCAATGCAGGAATAGACAATCCAGTTGCTTCTCCAGACTTAACTACGACCTACTATGTGCAGGTAACAGATTTATATGGCTGTGTGAGTATGGACTCAATTACAATAACTGTAGTAGAACCAGAAATATGGCTACCAGTTGCATTCACACCCAATGGTGACGGTCACAATGATATTCTTTATGTGAGAGGAGTTGTACCTGAGGATATTGCAAACTTTGAGTTCAGCATTTACGACCGACTAGGGCAAAGAATATTTTATACCAAAGACGGATCGGTCGGATGGGATGGCACAAACATGGCCTCAGAAAGAGAATTAAGAGGAGGGGCTTTTGTTTATGTGGTTATTGGATCCAAAACGGATGGTACAGTAATAGACATGACCGGAATGGTGAACCTCTTGAAATAATCAGAACTAAGAATTAAGTAAAATATCAATTCAGACAAAACAAGTATTATGAAAAAAGTAACCTTACTCTTATCAGTGCCATTGTTCATCGTTGCGATGACGGCTACTACAATGCTCAAAGCGCAATGCATGGCAGAGTTTACTTCTTCAGCACCGGGATGTGTGGGACAAGACATTAATTTTTATGCAGCGGATACACTAAGCGGCACTACTTTTTCGTGGGACTTTGGTGGTGGCACTCCCAATACTTCATCGGTTAAAAACCCAACGGGTATTGTTTACTCCTCATCAGGTGTAAAGATTGTGACATTAATCGTAAACAATGGTGGCTGTGATGACACAATTGTAAATGCTGTGGTGATTAATCCAAATCCTACAATTGGGTTTTCATCATCTGCTCCGGAATGTATGGGGATTGGAGTGGACTTTACAAATGCCAGCGACACAGGCGTAGGCTTAACCTACTTGTGGGACTTTGGATCAGGGGCAATGCCTTCTTCTTCCAATGCCTATGAACCTCAAGATGTTATTTACAGTACCAGTGGTTCTAAATCAGTTACTCTTATAGTAAATAATGGAAACTGTACTGTTACCGATATACAATCAATAACAATAAATACAACGCCGGTAGCAGACCTATCCTCTACTGCCCCTGCCTGTACTGGAGAAGGCGTGGACTTTGTGAACACTGGCACAAGCGGAGCAACTTCATACAGTTGGACGTTCGGATCGGGATCGGTTCCTTCAAGCAGTAGCACGGAGAATCAATCGTCCGTGGTTTATTCTACTGCAGGTGTTAAGACGGTAACATTAACGACTGTAATTGGAACGTGTTCTGATATGATGACCAAAACAGTAACAATCAATCAAAAACCGACTGCAAGCTTTACTTCTAATGCTCCGCAATGCGCGAACAATGGTGTGGATTTCACCAATACTGGCAGCACGGGAGGCAATTGGATGTATGACTGGGATTTCGGAACTGGTTCATCACCTTCATCTGCAACAGCTGAAGACCCATCGGGGGTTACTTTCAACTCTGGGGGAAGCAAGAGTGTTACTTTAACCGTATCAGATGCAGACTGTTCTGCCGATGTTACGAACTCAATAACTGTTAACGAATCGCCGATGGTGAGCTTTGCATCTACCGCACCAGCGTGTAGTGATGACACGGTAAGTTTTACCAATACAGGTAGTACTGGAGGGTCATGGACTTATTCCTGGAACCTCGGTTCAGGAGCAACTCCAGCTACATCGTCTTCAGAAAACCCAGCCGGAGTTGTGTATTCAACCGCTGGTACGAAAAGCATAATGCTAACGACAACTGACGGTACATGTTCGGAATCGGTCGTTCAAACAATTACCATCAATCTGCAGCCTACAGCAAGTTTCACTTCAACGGCACCTGATTGTGGTAATGTAGGAATTGATTTCTCAAATACAGGAAGCACAGGTGGCACTTGGGCTTATAGCTGGGATTTCGGAGTAGGCGCTTCACCAATTACATCTGCCGCTGAGAATCCATCAGGGGTAATGTATAGCAATAGTGGTACAAAAACAGTAACGTTAACTATTTCTAATGGCAACTGTACTGAAACCGTTTCTCAGTCTATTGTAGTTAACGCTACACCGATGGCTAATTTTACTTCTACAGCGCCATCTTGCGAGCTGGATTCAGTTGACTTTACCAATACTGGAAGCACTGGAGGAAGCTGGACCTACGCCTGGAGTTTTGGATCGGGATCTGCGCCTGCGAGTTCTACGGATGAAAACCCTGTTGATATAATCTACTCATCATTTGGAATCAAGATGATTATGTTGGTGGTAACCGATGGCGTTTGTTCTGATACATCGATGCAGACAATTAATATCAATGACAGGCCTTCTGTTGGATTTAGCTCTACAGCTCCAGTATGTGCCGGAAGCAATGTTAACTTCATTAACTCGGGCAGCAGCGGCACAAATTGGTCCTATGGTTGGGATTTTGGTGAAGGCGCAACTCCATCAAACGCAAGTTCTGAGAACCCACAGGGTATATATTACGATGACGGAGGCACCAAAACGATAACCTTCACCATATCGGATGCAAATTGTACGGAGACCTTTTCCGACACGATTACAATTAACGCACTGCCAATAGCAGATGCTGGTTCAGACACAATTATTTGTGCGAATAGATGTGTGCAAATTGGAAGCGCTTCAGTTGCGGGAAACACCTACAGCTGGTTTCCTTCCAATACGCTGGATAATGCAATGATTTCAGATCCTACATCATGCCCAGAAGCGAATATCAATACCTATTTTTTAATGGTTATGGATAGCGCAACTGGATGCATGGACATGGATTCGGTAAGTGTAACAATGCTGCTACCTCTGAATGCTGATGCGGGAATAGATGTGGAAATTTGTTTCGGAGATAGTGTTCAGATTGGTGCAGCGTTGGTTGAAGGACAATTCTACAGCTGGACGCCTTCGTTGGGATTGAGCAGTACAACTTCCTCTTATCCGATGGTATCAACAGACTCAACGATGACCGATACGGCTATTACTTACACCGTTACTGTTGCAGATGATTATGGATGCGATCCAGTGACAGATCAAGTTGTTGTGACTGTGCATCCATTACCAATTGCTGAAGCAGGCGATTCTGTTACTATTGCCAGAGGCGCTGAAGCCCAATTGCTTGCAACTGGAGGTATCATGTACAGTTGGTCGCCAGCAATGGGGTTGAGTAATATTAGTATTCCTGACCCGCTAGCCAGTCCTGCTGACATAGGCATTTATGTTTATACAGTTGTAGTTACCGATGTATTCAATTGTATGAACTCCGACTCTGTAGTTGTTACAGTGGTTGAACCAATATTATGGACTCCTACTGCTTTTACTCCTAATGGTGATGGCCAGAACGATGTATTCTATGTACGAATCGACGAATCTGGTATAACAGATTTTGAGTTTAGAGTTTATGACCGGCTAGGCGGTGTTTTATTTCATTCGCAAGATGTAAATATGGGCTGGGACGGTACAAAAATGCTTACTGGGAAGAATTTGCCAGGAGGCGCATATGTTTTTAATGTACAGGGAATTACTTCATTAAATGAGACCGTTAATATTAGCGGATTGATAAACTTAATCAGATAAGCAAAGAGCATAAAAAATTATTAATAATTGATAAAAACCAAAATCATGAACATTTCAGTAACTAAAAAGGAAACAACTAAGCGGACAGCAGCCCTTTTCGCCGGAGCGCTGGTGATTGTATTTGTTTTAGCGAGCAATTTATCCGATGCGCAGGATGTCAGATACTCTCAACCCTATTCCGTTCCGCTTAAATTAAACCCGGCCTTAACCGGTGCTAACAATGATATGGCAGTAAAGCTCAACTACAGAACGCAATGGGGTGCAGTCGATAAAGGATATTCTACACCTAGCTTTACATTCCTGTTTCCATTGTTCGTGAATGAAGGCAAAGGCAAGCTAAATCTAGGTCTACTGGCGCTTAATGACAAAGCCGGTGCTTATAGCAAAACGGATATTTCCTTATCGGTTGGATATAATCTGAAGCTAACCGATGCTGGCCATAACTTAAGTGTGGCTGTTATAGGAGGATATGTGATGCAATCATTAAACACATCAGAGTTAACCTTTGATGATCAATATGTAACGGGCACCTATGATGCGAGTAACCCAACCAGCGAGACTACTCTTAACGATAATACTAGCTATGCTGACATGGGCTTTGGATTGATGTATTATTACAATCCGGCAAAGGAAACGAGCATGATGAACGCTTATTTTGGATTCTCAATGTATCACTTAAACAAGCCAAACGAATCTCACACCGATCAAACAGGAGGAGTTCCAGTTCAGCAGTCTTATCAGGCAGGTATCAAATTGATGACCGATCAGAATTTGGACTTTACGCCAAGCATTAACATGATATCGCAAGGTGGTTCTGAAGAAATTGCTGCTGGGCTTTATGTAGATTACAGTATTGGTGAAAAAATGAAGGTAACACTGGGCGGCTGGTACCGAAAGCGAACAAGCATCGCTGTGGTACTGGGATTCAGGTATGACATGTATTCACTAGGCTACAGCTATGATGTAGGCACTTCAGAACTCAATAAAGCGGTTACAGGATTATCAACTCATGAAATCTCGCTGGGATTTAACATGGATATGGCGAAAAAGAAGGATCTTGAAATTAACCCGAGTCCATTTAGTGCTTATTAAAAAGCGATTCTGACAATTCAAATCCTTTTGCAAATTTCCTTATTGGCACGGCGCTAATTGCTAATCAGAATTTTGCCATACCCTGCCGTAAGATCAATGCAAGCTACTATAGCTGCTAATATCCCCTTTCTAAGATTGGTTGATGATAAATAGCTATCATTGCCATCTCAATCAACACACAACAAATCATGTTTGATCAACCCATGCTGCGCGACAATGCGCTCAAAGACAAGGTAATTATAGTTACCGGAGGCGGAACGGGACTTGGCAAGTCTATGGTTTCCTATTTTTTAGATCTTGGAGCATCTGTTTGCATTACAAGCAGAAAAATTGATGTGCTAGAGAAAACGGCAGCTGAGTTCGAAGAGAAGGCAGCTGGGCGTATTTTTCCCGTTGCTTGCGATGTTAGAAAATACGAGGAGGTAGAAAATGCTATTGAAGCCACCATAAAGAAGTTCGGAAAGGTAAATGTGCTGGTAAATAATGCTGCAGGTAATTTCATCAGTCCTACTGAGCGATTATCTCACCGTGCATTTGATGCGGTTGTAGATATTGTATTAAAGGGATCATACAACTTCACCCTCGCCTTGGGGAAATACTGGATCAAGAATAAAATTAAGGGTACGGTACTGAGTATTCTTACTACATATGCACACACAGGATCAGGATGGGTGGTTCCATCAGCATGCGGCAAGGCAGGCGTGCTCGCCATGACAAGATCATTGGCAGTTGAATGGGCCAAGTACGGTATTAGACTGAACGCAGTTGCTCCTGGCCCCTTTCCAACTGCAGGCGCATGGGACAGACTTTTGCCAGATCCAATCAAAAAGGATTTTGATCCGGCTAACAAAGTTCCTGTTGGACGTGTTGGCGAGCATCAGGAACTCTCGAACCTCTGTGCATTCCTTGTTTCAGATTATTCTTCCTACATAGACGGGGAAATGATTGCCATTGATGGCGCTGAATGGCTAAAAGGTGCAGGTCAGTTCAACAACATGGACAAGGTTACCCCTGAAATGTGGGACATGCTTGAGGCTTTTGGTAAAGGAAATAAGTAGAGGATACTGTGTATTGGGTAGAAAGTAGAGAGTATCTAGTACCGTGAACTGAGCACTGTTAACTACCAACCAAACAATGGGCATTACCTATCGAAAACTTTCTAGCAAAGATCTTGTGGATTACCGAGAAATACGACTTGAGAGCCTAAAGGAATACCCCGATAGTTTCGGTGCAAGCTATGAAGATCAGAAGATCAAGAAAAAGCTAGGCTTCGAGGAGTATATTGAACAGGAGCATCCCGACAAATTCATAGTTGGTGCGTTTGACAATACTCAATTGGTAGGAATTTGCGGCTTCTTTCGTGAGGACAATGCAAAGAGAATGAATGCTGGAGAAATCATTCAAATGTACGTGAAGTCGAAATACCAGAGTAATAAGGTAGGATATTGGCTTCTGCAGGCTACACTTGACGAGGCATTGCGGATTAAGGAGATAGACAACGTTGAATTGGGTGTGTATGCATCGAATCAAAGCGCCAATACTCTTTGTGAAAAGGCCGGCTTTGAAGAATACGGTTTTAAGGAAAACCAGTTCAATGATCGGGGCACGCAACTTAACAGAAGACTCATGGTTCTTAGCCGCGACAAACACATGACCTATAGGTAATTAGGTGCTGGGTATTGAGTACTGGGTTGGGAGTTCAAAAGATCATAAAACAAAAAACGGGAGCCGTTTCTTGCGAATCGGTTCCCGTTCTCACTCAGACTTGCGCCTGTGCGCCAAGCTACTGTTATTATTGCTTCCCTGTTTTGATCAGCTCTTTTCAGATCCTCACGTCCCAAGTCTTTTCTCCCTTCGTTAAACCCTCCGAAAATCTATCACTTTCGCTCTAAACTTCCAATGAGCCTCCCGTTTGGTTTAAATCGCTTTCTTCCGAGCAAGCCCTTCCGATCACTTTTCTCCCCAGTATTGAAGTAAGATCCTTTTAAGTTTTTTCCACCGAAGTGGACTGGCCCTTAATATTTTCCTACTCTTTAGGAGCACTACTCTCAGCTTCAACCCTTTCAGGCCCAAAACCTATTAAATTTTGATTCCTTTTGCCTTCCCGCGAACGGGCTGATTTCAACACTTACCTTGTGAGCAAGTGTCTTTCAGATTCAAAGTCTACCAAGTTATGCTCCGGGAAAACTTCTCGATCTTTTCTGCTTTGCAGCAAGCTACTCGGCGTCGTTATCGAGATGCCTTTTATCCCTCACTTGATGTAACAAATGTATATGCAGCTGGTCAGTCCACCAAATTTTTTCGGATTGACTTTTCAACAATGTATCAACCGTAGTTATTAACAATGTTAACAACTCTGTAATGAACTAAAACATAACCAGTTAGAAAACTCGATCCTGCCTAGCAATATAATAACCCTTGACTTAGCCTCGATAAATCGTCATTACTTATTAAAAGAAAGCGGTTAGTTACTTTTCAAAATAATGAATAAAGAGCGAGCAGACTAACATATTTTTGTATCAAATATTCTCACCAACTATACATGACTGAAGCGAAAAAGGAGAAGAAATCTACGTTCTAGATACATCAGTCATTCTTCACGACCACAATTCACTAAGGAGTTTTCAAGAGCACGATATAGCAATCCCGATTACCGTACTTGAGGAGCTCGATAATTTTAAGAAGGGCAACAACAGCAAAAACTTCGAGGCACGTGCATTCATCAGAAAGATTGATAAGCTGTCGGGTAAATTTACGCTTACCGATTGGATACCGCTGAATGGAAGGGGGAAAGGAAAGTTCAAAGTCATTATGAACGGCAGCAACAAATCTGTTATAGATGCTGAAAAGACGTTTGATGAGAGGAAACCGGACCATAAAATTCTAAACGCAGCGCTCTCTTTGCAAGCTGAATACAAGCAGGCCAAGGTCATACTGGTTACCAAAGACATCAACTTGCGATTAAAGGCAAAAGCGCTGGATCTTAATGCGGAAGATTACGGAACGGACAAAGTAAAAAACATTGAGGGACTGTATCTGGGGATGGAGATGATAGAAAAAGTAGCTTCTGAATCCATTGATGAAATAGTTTCTAAGGGGTATATCGAAAATACTACTGTTAAGATTAGGAAGAAAATCGATAATCACTATTACATTCTTAAAAATGGCAAAGCGAGTTCGCTCGCGTACTATAACCCTGAAACTGAGCACATTGAGCGAGTAGAAAATGTAAGCACTTACGGAATCAAGCCGAGAAATGCAGAGCAGACCTTTGCATTGCACGCAATATTACATCCCGCAATTAAACTGGTAACGTTGCAGGGGGTTGCCGGCACTGGCAAAACTCTTTTGGCCTTGGCAGGAGCAATTGCCCAGCGCAGAGAGTATAAGCAGATCATACTGGCCCGTCCCGTTATTCCTTTAAGTAATCAGGATATTGGGTATTTGCCTGGCGATGTGAATGAAAAAATTGATCCTTACATGGAGCCGCTGTGGGATAACTTGAACTTCATTAAAAACCAATTCAGCGAAAAGGATAAGCAGTACAGGACAATCATTGAGATGCAACGCAACGAAAAGATTGTCATTACACCTTTAACCTATATAAGGGGAAGAAGCCTGTCAAATGTAATTTTTATAGTAGATGAAGCTCAAAATCTAACGCCTCACGAGGTGAAAACCATTATAACAAGAGCCGGAGAAAATGCCAAGATTATTTTTACCGGTGATGTAAATCAAATTGACTCACCTTACCTCGACGAACACAGTAATGGTTTGTCGTATATTATAGACAGGCTAAAAGGAAACAAGTTATTTGCGCACGTAACGCTTGTAAAAGGCGAAAGATCTCAGCTGGCTAATCTGGCCAATGAGTTACTTTAGAATTCTAACTCAAAAACTGTTATCTCTTTAAATGAGCTTCATGCTGCGCTCAATAAACTTGGTAAGCTCCTCCCCTTTCAGCATATTCTGAGAAAGCAAAGCAAGGTCAGTGGCTTGTTTGGCCAATTGCTTTTGCTTCTTCTTGTCCTTTTCCTTTAGAAGCTTGCCCGCAAAAGGGTGGTTTGAGTTTATAATTAGGTTATAAATATCAGGCATCTGACCCATCATGGTCATCATTCCGCCACCGCCAAGCTCATTCATATCCTTCATTCGCCTGGAAAATTCTGGCTGAGTAATAGCTATTGCAGCATCTTTTTCACTCATGCTTTCAAATACAACCGAAAACTTCTCTTTGGGTAGAACACCCTCGATTATAGGCTTTAACGTCTCCTGCTGCTTCTCTGAAAGCTTAGAAGTTTGCTTTTCATCCTTGTCAATGATCTTGTCAATTGAATCCGCATCAACTCTTGCGAATGTGACGTTATCCAACGACTGTTCCAGCTTAGCAATTAAATGGCTGCTTAAAGGCGAATCCATAATCATCACATCATAACCCTTGTTCTTTGCAGTCTGAATGTATGAATGCTGCTCATCAGCGGAAGATGCATATAGATAAACTAATTTCTTGTCCTTGTCCTTTTGATTTTTGCTAATTTTCTTAGCATACTCCTCATAAGTAAAAAACTCTCCATCTGTATTCTTAATCAATGCAAAATCAATTGCCTTATCATAGAACTTGTCTTCGGATATCATTCCATAGTCAATAAAAATCTTAATATCATCCCATTTACTTTCAAAATCCTTTCTATCCTTTTTAAAGAGTTGCGCCAACTTGTCCGCTACTTTTTTTGTAATGTGCCCTGATATTTGCTTCACCCTTGC
>NVRZ01000054.1 GCA_002401055.1 Bacteroidota bacterium | reverse complement strand
GTTTTTTTGATATATCACTAGAGTTGCATTTTATATCAACTTCACATCCGTTGAAACTTCCAGCAAGGCAGGCCCGGGTTTGGTTAATTGGTTCCTCTTTCGCTCTGCGAGCTTCAGAGGACAGGTAATTGGTTGAATCGTTAATTGGTTAAATGGTTCCTCTTTCGCTCTTCGAGCTTCAGAGGACAAGTGTTAATTTCCACCTTCGCTGAATAAGCTCTGGCGGAGAACGGTTGAATGGGGTGTGCGACAATTCGCCTTCCCTTCGACTCCGCTCAGGGGGCGGCTCATGATAATCTTTGCTTGATCTGCGTTCATACCTTCACGCCGATAACGCAAACATCATCCACCTGTTCCAGATCACCTTTCCATGCATCGAATTCCTGTTTGATGATGATGTGCTGTTCTTCCATGGTTTTATCCTGAATGCTGAGCAGCAATGCCTTAAAGGCCTTGGATTTAAATTTCTTGCCCTTCTCGCCACCAAATTGGTCTACGTAGCCATCAGAGAATATGTAGAAGCTGTCGCCTGGCTCCAGCGTAAACGTGTGGGTGGTAAAGGGTTTTGGGTCATCACAAAGTCCGATGGGCTGCTTGTCGCCCCGCGTTTCAATGATCTCTCCATTCCTAAATATCCACAGGGGGTTGTAAGCTCCAGCAAATTGCAGCTCCATGCCACGCAGGGCACATAAGGATATATCCATGCCATCTTGTACGTCCTCCTCGTAATTTTCAAATTCGCCAATTACAATCTCCCTGGCTTTGTCCAGTATCTTACCGGGCAGTGTGAGTTCATATTCACGCACCGATCTATTCAAGGCATTGTTACAAAGCATACTCAATAGCGCTCCCGGAACGCCATGTCCTGTGCAATCCGCTGCAGCAAAGAGGGTGAGGTCGTCAGAAGATTCAAGCCAGTAGAAGTCGCCAGCCACAATATCCTTGGGCGCATAATACACGAAACTATGGGGTAGATGCTCCTTCACCAATGCGGCGGGCGGAAGAATGGCATCCTGAATTCGTTTGGAATAGTTGATACTGTCTATGATCTCCTTGTTTTTCTCCCCTAGCTGCTCAAAGGCAAAGTCCACCTCTTTCTTTTGCTCTACAATAGTGGCATGCTGCTGCTCTGTTTCCAACTGAAGGGTTTCTGCCTTATTAAATTGAACGGCAAAGCGCGTTCCCAAAATCAGAGACATCATAAAGGTGAAGCCCAGATCCAGCGCCACAATCAAAGTGGCCATAAGTGGAATGATTTCTGTGAACTCCAGCACTTTCAGTAATACGCTGAACATAGCTACAAACAGGCCTAAACCGGCGTAAACTGCTCCATCTACTTTCGCCTTGATTGCCTTCGCTGTTACCACAATAAAAATGATGACTCCAGTAGGCACAATAACTTGAAGGGGAATAGTAAACCATGTAAATACATTGGGAGAAAAGAAGAGGATAATGCCGCTCATGATGAGTAGTACACACGCAAGGAGCTTCACGATCCAGTTGGGAAATTGCTCGGGAAAGAGGCTCTTGATGAATAAGGTAAAAAACAGACTGCCCATAAACATGCTTAGATACTCAAGCTTTACCATGAGGTGCCAGTTGATGTCAGGTATCCAAGCCGCAATTAAGTAATGGACAGAAATCACCGGCCGAAGACTCAATGCAATGCAGAAAATGGCAAAGTATAGGATGTAGCTGTCTTTTCTTCTAAATGTGTACAGCACCAAAAAGAAAAGGCCTATAACACCCAAGGCGCCAAATTGCCAAACACCCAATACAGTATATGATCTTGTGTAGTCTCGCACGGCTTTACGTACCCCCAGTTTAAATGGGCGGTTAAAACCACCTTTTCGGTGATAGAAGTTAGATACGTGTATTGTTACCCGAATTTCTTTGACTCCATCAGGTAGATCGATGACTACCTCTCTGCTCATGGGCTCCATGCTCTCCTTGTCTGTACCAACATGGCCCACTTCACATGCCAGCTCTTCATTGATGTAAACGCGATATGCCGTAGGCATAGGTGAGGTTACTAAAGTAAGTGGTAGGTCGGGCAAATCATGTAAGGTCACCCTATAGCTGGCGTAGCCATGTGAAGGGAAGGTTTTTCCTTCGATATTATAATCATTCCATCTGCTTGCGGGCGCGTAAAATGTTGGCGCCAGAGCATCTGCCTGGGCAGGATCTACAAATTCCTGCCAATAGAAGACCCAATCGCCCGTGAGATCAATTAGCGGATCGGATTTGTAATCCCATTCCGCCAGACTCATTTCTCCCTTTTGCGCCAATGGAATTTCCGAGCTATAACTCGGCTGCATTGCAAATAGCAAGAGAATAACAAATAGAGGTAGGCGCATGGTTTTGAATGGGTGCGTGATATTCAAATGTAAGATTTCTTGGGCTTTACTTAAAGTATGCGGTTTTTGCACCTACTCAAACATCGCAACCACTCTAGCAGGTGCTGCCGAGGCGCCAACTAATCCAACTCCTTTCTCTATTCTTCCTCGGCGTTAAATTTATCTACGCAAGGGCGGACATTGAGATATGAATAGTCCTTTTCTATACATTCAAATAGTCTATCGTACTCACTATTCGCTGCTTTGAAAGCATTGAGATCCCTTCGGGATTTAGCAACCATAGTATATGGAAATGGTCTTAATTCTGAGGATATTGTTTTTGAAATATAGCAATGCCATCCTCCCAAACTTTCCCCACTTTTACTCTTGTTCTTGATCATACTTAAATGTGCCATTCCATTCTCATAATAACAAACCTTGCCCAGAGCAAGCACCCTCACGCATTGACCGTATGGTGCGTGGATCCTAAATAAGGCATCTTCATAGGTAAATCCCCACATGGACTTCATATCCAGTCTTACCTTTTTGCCATCTTTCATCAGGACTATTCTCTTGTATCCTCCACTTTTATAATCATCGTACTTTTCGCCAATCTTGTTTTGAAAATCTTCATAAGTTTTGTACACAATAACCTGCGCATTTGTTATCAACGGGAAAAGAACAATTGATAGAATTAGTATTGATTTTGGTATTGGTTTCATGCTCACGGTTTTTATTAATTACTGGTATTGGTTGTAATAAATATACACATTCAATCCTTGTTCTTACTCAAACATTGCCACCACCCTGGCAGTTGCAGTACAGGCACTATAAGATGGATTGGATTAACTGCATGGTGATAAAATAGCTGTTTATTCTTGTTTTTGTGCTGTTTTGTTGTCGAGCAATGAATTTAAATGCAATTCTGAGCAAAGCGAAGAATCTGGACTTTAATGAACTGTAGATTCTTCGTTACACTCAGAATGGCAAGGATGAAGTCTGGGATGTCTTGCCGGAGTATTCCCGGACTTGATCCGGGATCTTTCCGGTAACCTGCCTGTCGCTAGGTAGGCTCAAGTTACAATGGAGGAACTTTATTCAGATGCCTCTGAACTACTTTTCCCCGCCATATAAGCCGTACCAGTGGTAAGTAATCCCATAACGAGCAACATATAATCCATTTCTCCACCTACCATGGCGATATCAATGAAAAAAGCTGCCGTCATACCGATACCCGCAAGCAGTCCGAGATGAATGCCCTCTGCTTTTCCTTTAAAGGTCCAGTAAGTGGCTTGCGCCAGAAATACAGAGAAGATGCCGAGCAGAATACCAAAATGAACAAAGGTCCTTTGAAGTTCAGGCGTAAATTCAACTCCGAATTCTTTGGCCATTTCTGCAGGCATAAAAACGCCCATCGCAAATCCGAGAATATGAATTACAGTCACAAGACTGATAATAACTTTATAAGCAATTAGCATGATTTTTGAGTTTTTTGATTAGGATGCTTCCAAATTAAAAAAGATATAATTCCGCTTAACCAATGCCTTCGGTTTGTTATGAACAAATTTTGGGGTTAACCTCAGTCCCTAATGTCTTTCCCACCACCTCGTGCTTGGATATTGTGCGCTACCCAATATAAGTGTTTCGCCTATTTGTGGGGTGGAGATACGGAGTTTTTGGGCTCTTGCTTCAGCGGTTACCCGCTCTATAGGATCAATCCAGCTGTGTGTGGCCAATGTAAAGGATCCCCAATGAATAGGCACGATCATTATAGCGCCAACATCCTTCGCGGCTTGAACGGTTTGCTCTGGCATCATGTGTACATCGGCCCAGAGCTTATTGTACTGTCCACATTCCATAAGTCCAATATGAAAGGGACCGTACTTTTTACCAATTTCTGCGAAGTGTGCGCCATAACCTCCGTCGCCACTAAAAAATATCCTGCCAGTTTTGCCATGAAGTACCCACGATCCCCACAAAGTTGCGCTTTGGTCGGTGAGCCCCCTTCCGGACATATGCCTGGAAGGTGTGAAGACGATTTTTAATGTTGCCAGAGCGGTCTCTTCCCACCAATCCAACTCCTGAATAATGTCATCTGCAATTCCCCAGGCGCGCAAATGATTTCCCACTCCCAGGGGCACGAAGAATGCATCGGTCCTGTTCTTCAGCTTTTCGATACTTGGGTAATCCAGGTGATCGTAATGGTCGTGAGAGATAAAAATGGCATCGATTTTTGGCAGCTCCTCAATTTCTATAGGCATGTCTCTGTTGTATCGGCTTCTTCCCAATAGGGGATGTGGAGCCGCATATTGTCCGAATACCGGATCGATGAGAATATTAAGGCCATCAATTTCAATGAGGAAAGATGAATGTCCGAACCAGGTTATTCGCGTTTTGGAACTTAGATTCTTTCCAATGGATTCTGGGTCGAGTTTTACAACTTCTATGTTGTTTTTCGGAGACACGTTGGGATCAGGTGTAAACATTTCCTTTACCATTTGCTCAACGCTGTGACAGTCCAGCTTCATATCAATAGGTTCCGGATTGATCCACACTCCATCTGCAAAATGCCCGGTGGCCTTATATTCAGCCACTTGCTCCTCACTTGCTGAGCCTCCAAACTGTGGGCTGGTGTTGAGGAATATTGTTCCAATCATTGTGATTATCAGTAAAAGGGCGAGGATCGTCAGTCCGATCCACTTCAATATTTTCAGGAGAATATTCATTTGTTTACCATCTGATAGTCAATGTGCTAATATAGCAATTCCCGCTTTTGCCAAACTTCTGCTAGAAAAGATTCGGATATCTTGACCGGCAGGAGCTTGCCATTCTCAAAATGAAGCATAAGTAATATTAGAGGCGACCCGACGTTTTTAAGTAAAACCGCACGCGTAATGTTTCAATAGATCCTTCACTCCTCCCTAAATGAAGAAGTATTGGTTGGCAATCTTGTTGGTATCCTGTTTTGTTCTGCTCCTTTCTGTTGAAGGTGAAAGTCAGGATAGTAAATCACCTGTGGAAACTTCAGACTACGTTGAAGTGAATAAATCCAGGGAGAATAAAGTTGCAGATAGAATTGTTGATACTGGTTGGTTGATTGCGGTGTTGGGTGTAATTACAAATATAGTTGGATGGGGTATTCAGGCATCGGATGGTGAGGGAGTCGTGGTTGTAGGAATTGGCTTCGGCATGGTGGGGGCAGGTGCAATGACGCTGGGTACAGGGGAAACTGCAAGGATGGTCTCAAGATGGAAGCTCAGCAGAGATGAGGTCAAAGATGAGATGAAAGAATACGCGTATCGATTGGATATAAACCTGTGCAAATTAGCATCAGACGTTGACTACATTTCGTACTATGATCGCATAATGAATTTTGCCTCTGATTCTAATTACAGAGGAATTGATTTAAGAAAGGGGCTTTACCACAGTGGACAAATTAAATTTATCGGCCTTAAATCAAGACATAATTTTGGTAAAAATCCCAATTACCAGTACAAGATTGGCACTTGGAGATACTTCTATCCTAACGGCCAGCTTAAGAGGAGAGTAGACTACGACCTGCGGGAAAACAAGCACGGACTATATGAAACGTATTACAGTGGCGGTGAAATTAAGATCAGAGACGAATACCGTTACAGCAAGAAAATAAACGAGTAGGCCTATTATGGACCAAGTCTCTTCACGATAATAGGATTGCTCTTGGCCTAAGCCTGGTAGTTAGAAAAATTTAGCTAAGGATATCTGTACGAAGCTATCGTTACGGATAAGGTAAAGGAATTCTTGATCATTAATATTATCAAGTCTCGATGCCTCAAGGCTAAATTTCCATGAGTTTCCAATCCTTCTGCTGGCTTTAGCAAAATAGCGAAGTGTACCGTTGTTACGATCAACGATAAGTCCACCAATCATATCTGTGCTCTGGCGGTCGTTAAAAGCGAATCGCATCCCGAAAAAGAAGTCGTCATCCAGTGCATTAATGGACTCTAGCCCCCTGTCGTCGTAATTGTACTCTGCAATAATGCCGATATCAATTCCCTTTCGAAGTACATTGCTAAATGTAAACTCACCTCCGACGACCAATGCCAATATCAACTTCCGTTTGCTCTCTCTGCGAATTATTTCTCCTTTCCACAGCATAGGGCCAGTGGCAGCCTGTACATCAAATCCGGTTTGGTTAATCAACTCGTAATGAGGACTGAATGTTTGGCCATCGCTTGTTGTAAAAATGGGTAATCGGCTGGTGCCGTAAAAATGGGAGAGTCCTAGATCAAAAGGGCCTAGAGCGTGCGACCAGCGAATTGCTAGATCAGGGTTGTACTCCTCCATGTCACTTTCATACGTTGTATTGGAATAATCAATGTCAAATGGTGGGCGAAGCCTGCCATGCTTCCCAGGAAATCTCATTTCTCGGAAATATGTCATGGCTATCAAATCAATTGTCCCCCATTTAGGCGACCATGAGAAATGTATCATGGGCTGCCCGAGCTTAGCGTTCAGCCCGAAACCCTCAAGTGCATCCCCCTGATTAATGATATCTACAAGGTGATTGGATTCTGTTACTCCCCAGTACAGGTTTTTAGCACCGAATGAGAGCTCCCACTTTTTTAATACAAATTGAAAATAAAGTTCCCGTACATCTGCATGCGTACTTCTATTGTCATACTGGTCAATTCTGGCAAATCCTGTATACTTTAATATTTGCTTGCCCTTGTTCCACTCCAGATAGATTTCAGGTTGAAAAACCATTGAAAAGTACTGCTCTTGCTGATCGGGGTATAGAGCTTTATCAGGAAAATATCGGTAGTCACCTCTGAAGTTACCGGAAACCTCTTTAATGAGTTTTGGCTTGGGCTTAGCAAGACTGTCTTGTGACAGAACTTCTATGCTGAACAATAAAAGTATGCTAAGTAAACCCGAGATCAAGAACAGTCTTCCGTTCACTATCTGGCCCTTTTTAAAGCATTTTGTGTAAAATCGTCATCCGTGAGTCCGACATTGAACTTGATTTCAGAAAACACAAGCAAGGTCTCTTTCCCATTTTGGTGGTTCACCATTTTCATCACCCCAGCTCTCCAGTATTTAGAGAGGAATTGCCTGTATTCCGAATAGGTCAATGTTTTCAAGAGGGCATCTTTTCTATCATAGAACTCAATCTTCTCAACTCTGTAGTTCTCTTTGTTAAACCAAACGATATTTCGTTTGTATCCAGAAGATTTTGATAAAGGAAAGCGTTCAATCTTATGGCAGAGCACTCCGTTTAGTTGTTCGTCTAGAATGTATTTATACGTGAATTTTTCAACTTCTGAAGAAGATAGGTCCTCGAATGCGAATTCGCTTCCCATGAATGGCCCTGATTTGTTTGAAGATGAAATCCTCTTTACCCTGCTAATAGCCGGTAGATATAACCACTGATCATCATCTCCGACCTTGTGTGTGAACGTCATGCTCGCAGTGCCTTTTACGTCAACAGGCGTGTCAAATACTGTAATTGATTTGTCACCATCTCCATCAACCTCCATCGAATAGCCGTGCATTTGCCTGGTGGTCTTTTGCCCGTTTCTGTTGGTGAGCGTCATTGTCAGTTTATTTGTTGAGTTGCCCCAACCATTATCCGATTTTTCTGCGGCTATAGCAATTTCTAATCCGGTTCTTGCTGGAACGAAGGCTACTGCCATGATTCCAAGGGCGATTACGCTGGTAATTTTTGTTGTTGTTTTCATGTCTACAGTTTATTGAATTAATAAAAATATTTACGATTCAGTTTCAGTTGATGCTTCAATTGGTTTGAGCTTCTCTTCTTCCGTTGAAGACTGACCCTTGTCAATGAGCAGTAGCAGAGCAGGAAGCAGAAGTAGGTCCAACACTAAAGCCACGACAATTGTAATTGCAGTTAACCGTCCCATATCAGAGTTGAATCCAAATGAGGATTGTATCAGAATCGAAAATCCGCATACCAATATAATAGTCGTTACTATTATCGCTCGTCCAACCGTTGAAAATGAGTACCTAATAGCATCTTCCGGTGATTTCCCTTGTCTACGTGCACGAATATATTTGGAAAGAAGGTGTATTGTGTCATCAACTACAATTCCTAGTGTCATGCCCAATACCACAGCCAACGCCATGTTGATTTGCCCTACAAATACTCCCCAAATACCGAACGCTACAGCTATTGGAGCAACATTTG
Organism: Bacteroidota bacterium; assembly: GCA_002401055.1. Classification (GTDB taxonomy): domain Bacteria; phylum Bacteroidota; class Bacteroidia; order NORP154; family NORP154; genus NORP154. The sequence goes on along the minus strand of NVRZ01000054.1, from coordinate 5,328 downwards.
GCACAATGCTTAACATACCATATTTAAAGCTTCTCAGCGCGAAGATGAGAATGAATGATATGATGATGAGTGCACCAAATCCGCTTTTGAGCATGCTATCCATATTGGTTTTAGTAATATGAGAAAACATTAGTGCTGTACTGATACCATAGCAGAACATATGTTCCGGGGCGTTATCTCGCAGCCATTGTTCCGCGCGTGCGGTTAAAGCCATCATTTCGTTACTCGATACATTGTTTAATGTCACCGTAAACCGAGTCTCCGATTTGTCTACGTTGATCTGATTGTTTAGATCCAATCCGTAGGGTAATGACATTTCGTACAACAGTAGATACTGAGCGGCTTCATTTTTAGCATTTGGAACCTTGTAGTACTCAGCACTGTCACCGTGCATTGATAAGTTGACCCTTTTCATTGTTTCTGAAAAAGTATTTACATGCATTACCTCAGGCTGTGTTCTAAACCATTGATCAAATTCATCCAGTTTTTTTATGTACTCAGGATTGCTGATGCCATCAGGCTCACCTGATCCTAGAGAGTACTCAATGTTGTAAATACCTGTTAAGTTATCGCTAATAAAGTCTGTATCAGTTCTGAATTTCACCCTCTCGTCAAAGAACTTCACAAATTCATTGTTCAATTCATTTTTTAAGGCAAAGGCACTGAGGCCAATAACAACAACTACGGATATCCCAAGAACCATTTTGTTGTTGGCTATTACAAAGTCGGCCAAACGATCGACAAATGCTGGGCCCGATTTTTCTGCGTCCTTCACTTTCACTCTCACAGGTAGAATAGACATCATGGCAGGTAAGAAGAAAACTGAAAACAAAAATGCTGCGGTTACTCCAGTGGCGGTAATATTTCCAAGATCGTGAAAGGGAATACCCTCAACAAAGTTCAATGTTAAGAAACCAATTACCGTAGTGACACTCGTTATAAATACAGGCATGAAATTCACCTTAATACTCTCTATAATTGCCTCTGTCTTGGGCATGCCTGATCGCATGAACAGTAACATGGTCACCAGTAGATGTATGCTGTCTGCAATTGCCAATGTCATAATCATGGTAGGTGCAGAAGCAGATGGCCCCGTTAACTCAACTCCTGACCAGCCTGCGATACCCATTGCACACATTATCGAAAAGAGCAAGACGAAGAATGAGGCTATCATTCCGCTAATACTTCTGGTGGTAACCAAAACCATGATAAGAATCATGAGAAACATCAATGGAACCAGGGTCGACATATCGTTCATAGAAGATTCGGCAAAAGACCCATTGAGCATAACTATACCAGATATGTAAGTTTTGTGTCCTGGGTGAGCTTCTTCCCATTCCTTTGCCATTTTCCTGGCGAAATGCACCACATCTAATGGAGCCTCCATGCTATCCACAGGTAGGTTCACCGTTATGTTCACTGCGGTAATAGAACCATCGCTATTAATCAATCTATCCACGAGCAAAGGCTCTCGTAATGCTATTTCTTTAATGGCTTCTATTTCAGCATCAGTCTTGTTGGCAACATCACTCGCAAGATTCTCCACATACATATCATCTCCTTCGGCGCGAGTATGCTGATAGTTTGAAAGCGCATCAACTCGGGTTGAGAAGGGCGTTTGCCATGCCATTTCCTCAAGAGCTTCAATTGCACTTAATGTTTCCCTGGTGAATACCTTGCCATCTGCAGGTTCTATGACGATAAATACATTATCATCCTTCGTGTATTTCTCTTGAAGTGCATCAAAGGCCAATACTTGCGGATTCTTTTCATCAAAAAATATATGGTAGTCATTATTAAAGGTTAGGAACTGTCCTCCGCTTCCCGCGGCAAATGCCAGGACAACTGCACCCACCACTATAAACCATCTACTTTTTATTACCCAATTGGCAAAACGCGTTATTCTCTCGTTTTCGTCTCCTCCGTTTTGCGTGGTGTTGCTTTCCATTATGCTGAATTTTAAATGTTGTATTTACTACTAAAATATACTTTGATACCGCAATAGTACGAAGTTCGTAATTAAATACCAAGCTTTTTATTTATTTTTCTCGAGGAGTATGGGGATCCTCTCTAGGTACTCGATCAGGTTCTTTTGTTCCTGAGCAGAAAACCCTGACAAAATAGTTGTGGTGGCATCTTCCTTGTGAGCATTAAAATTGTCAAAGGAATCAGTTCCTTTCAGCGCCAGCGTTACCAATACAACTCTCCGATCTTCATTGGAATGATATCTGGTTAGATAATTCTTTTCTACCAGCTTATCCACCAGACTTGTGATTGTGCTGACTGGAGCTGATAAGTTCTCGGCTATTTCCGTCATCTTGAGGTGTTTGCTCTGCCCAACCAAGTTAATTATTATAAACTCCTTCTCGCTGATATCTCCGCATTCCCCACAGCACTCCTCCATTCCTTTCTTCATGCCGTGCATGAGATTCATCAGCGCGAAGCTGAGCCTGTTTTTATTTTCTTCCTTTATAACCATAATAACTGAATTCTGTTATTATTACGATGTTCGTATTATACAAAGATAAAATAAATATTTATAACTGAATATTTCGGAAGCGTAAGTCTGTGTTTCGATAAAAGCAGGCAATAAAAAAGCCCGGCTTAGTTAACCGAGCTTTTGTCCTAATTGCTTTTGTTAGGTTACTTGGTAATAGTCACTTTATTGGTAACAAGTTTACCATCCCTGATTACATTAATGTAATACAATCCATTTGGATTGCCTGTAAGATCGATGTACATCTTGGAAGATATATTCACTATACCAACTTGTTCTAGGAGTCCGCCTGTGGCATTATAAACCTCAATGCTAGCGTTGTCACTGCTACCGTTTCCAAAGTCCAGCGTAAACTTGCCTTCAGAAGGATTTGGGTACAGAATGAAGGTTGATATGCCTACTTCATCAATGCCAACACAGTTGCTCACGTCAACCACCACAGTGGCAGTAGCATCAGCACAAGGCGCACCCATCACTCTATAAGTGAAGTTATAGGTGCCGATACCTACAGCAGAGACATCAAATGTGCCTCCAGACAAAGCACCTGTAAGATCATCGTCAGACCACATTCCAATACCAGGCGTTCCGCTTAATCCACTCGTTAAATCTACTGTCGCTGTTGTATCGCATATGTTCAAGGTACTGCCGGTACCTGCGTCCGGTGCAGGAGCAACCGTTACCGTTACCACGGCAGTTGCATCAGTACATCCCGTAGCCGATGCTGTGTAGGTAAAGTTAAATGTTCCTGCACCTGAAACCAGCGGGCTAAAGAATCCAAATGCCAAACCGCCTGAAGCGTCGTCGTCATTCCATGTTCCATTTGCATCTGGCGTACCGCCTAGCCCGGTACTGAGATCAATAGGTGCGAAATCAGATTCACATGCGGACATTGTTCCATTGCTTCCTGCGTCAGGTGTGGATACTACCGTTACCGTTACTGTGGCGGTGGCGGCAGCGCATCCAGTGTTTGCTGGAACCGTATAATCAAAAGTCCAATCTCCCAGCCCTGCAACAGATGGATCCAAGGTCGTGCCCGAGAATGCCCCACTACTATTGTCGTTGGTCCAAACCCATACTCCGTTTGTGTCAGGTGCTCCACCCAATCCAGTTGATACATCAACTGATGTGGCCAGAATACAAGCCGACAAAGTTCCATTTGTGCCTGCAGTTGGTGCTGCGTATATAGTAATCGTGGCTGTGGCCGAATCATCTGAACAAGGAGACGTTCCTGTAACCACATAGGTAAAGTTATAGGTCCCAGCAGCTGCTCCTACCGTAGCAAGATTGCCGAAGATGATCGTCAGGCCAGACGTGTCATCATCATTCCATGTTCCACCACCGTCAGGAGTTCCTCCTAATACCGTAGCTAAGTCAATTGAAAAAGTCGAGTTACAAACATCTGCCATGCCAGACATTCCCGCACTTACTGCAGGCTCAACTGCCAAGGAGGTCGTTACCACGCTGTCGCAACCATTTACAGTCATAAAAGTGTCGACATAACTTCCCGTAATATTCGTATATGATCCACCCAACATAATGCTGTCGCTGGAACAGATGCTCGCTACATCTGTATTTGTAACAGTTGGTGAAACGGTAATATACGCAGTCATCGTTAATGTGCTGTCAGCAGAACATCCAAAAGCTGTTAAGCTCACATCATATGTGCCTGCAGTAGAGTAGGTGACCGTTGGGCTCTGCATAGTCGTATCAGCAGTGGTTCCTCCATCAAATACCCACGCGAATGATATTGCGTCTGTTGAGGTGTTGTTGTAAAGCACGCTTCTACCTTCACAAGCTGTTACATCCGAGTTAAAAGACGGCATTGGAGAACCAACACTTACCTGAACATCAACAGTTGCAGAGTCAACACAACCCGCCGCGCTGGTACCTAGCACCGTATAGGTTTGAGCTGATCCTGGACTTGCCATAACCGTGGCACCTGTAGTTACGTCTAATCCTGTTGCTGGAGACCATGCATAAGTACTGGCACCGTTAGCCGTAAAAGTTACAGTGTCGCCAAACGTACATACATTTCCAGGTGAAGGGTTAACTGCAATAACTGGCAAAGGATCAACGGTTAACATTGTGGAGACAATGCTGTCACAACCATTCACTCCTGTATAGGTATCATCATATGAACCTGAGGTCATTTGATAAGATCCTCCCAGCATAATGCTGTCACCTGCACAAATATTTTCCGTGAGGGAGTTTGTCATCACAAGGTCAACTGTTAGCGTTGTCGTAATTACGCTATCGCAACCATCCATTGACATCAATGAATCGACATACGAACCACCGGTCATTTGGTATGAACCTCCCATGATCACGCAACGCCAAAGCCATCTGGGCCAGGCAATTCACATGTGCGCCAAACTGGCCTTTGCCCCACAACAATCTGGCAAGACCGTTCAGTTCCAATGTGTCGGCAACGCAAAGTGAATGTTCGTAGCTACGGCCCTGCGCCCCGGTAATAACGCCATGATGCGCCGAATTGGCAATCATGGTGATCAGTCGGGTAATGGCTCCAGATGCCCGCTTTCGAATGACTTCGTCGGGTGCAAGCGCAAACAGGGCCGCCAAACCTTTAAGATCAATCGGGAAATAGGTGCCAGAATTGAATTCCGCCATTTCGGCTGCTTCGAAATGATCGAACCACGCCATCAGGCGCTCATAACCGGCCTGCTTCTGGGCGGTGCCATTGCGATCTGCGCGCCGAAAATGCGACTGCGGCAAAAGATTCCCTGCCAGATAGGCAGAAGTATGGAACAACAATGCATGGTTTTCCGAGAAATACCACTGAACATCGTTGCCCGGCTCATCCATCCAGTAAC
>NVRZ01000053.1 GCA_002401055.1 Bacteroidota bacterium | reverse complement strand
GTTGAAGGCAATTCGCATATCATCATTTATGAGCGCCTTTTTGGAGGGCTGAGATGGAAACTTGGTTTCGCATAGGTCTATTAAGCATACCAAATCAAAATGTTGTCCATGGGATAGATAATTTCCAAAATACCACGCACATCCCCTACCTTCCAGTCTCGCTTGGGGGATTCCCGATGTGTATTATGGCAATGAATACAACTGGGCTATTCTGGCCGGGCTCACGATTGCCAGTGCAATCATCAAGCACTACTGGAATTTATTGGAAAAAGGAAATAACCTGTATTGGATGTTGGGCCTGGGAGCAGCTTCAATATTGCTGTTGATCTACTTATCTGCTCCAGTTTCTCATGAAGACATGTTAAAAAAGGCAGATCCAGTATCTTTTGCAGAAATTAATAAGATTTTCACGCTTAGATGTGTGCCTTGCCATTCAGAAAAACCTAGAGATGATATTTGGAAGATTGCTCCCAATGGGCTTATGTTCGATAACGCCGATCAAATCCTGAAAATGAAGGATAAAATCTTGAACAGGGTAGTTATCACCAAAACAATGCCGCAGGCCAATAAGTCAGGTATGAAACAAGCTGAAAGAGATCTTATTGAGATCTGGATTTATCAGGGAGCAACAATCGACTGAAGATTGTTACTAACTGATTGCAGATTATGTTTTTATAGAAGAGCAGGTGATCAACTTTAGATACTGTATTAAACAATTCAATTCTGAAATGATAGTAATCCGTGCGTGTATAATGCTGTGCTTATTGACGTCTGCAAATCCGGATTCATTTGCCAAAACTGAATCAGTTGACAGTTTAATTCGGGAACTGAACACTGCTGCGTCTGATTCAATGCACGTCAACATACTGAACAAGCTGTGCAAGCGACTAACTCGTAAAAGTCCAGAGGAAGCTTTTCAATACGCTAGTGAAGCTGCGACAATTGCAAAAATAATCGGGTTTAACAAGGGTTTGGCCGAGAGCTTTACACACATGGGGGTTGTAAAATATAACGGAGGAGACTACGAAGAGGCAATAGATTATTATGCCCAAGCTCTGGCAATATTGAAGGAACTTAATAATGCAGGGCAAAAAGCAAAGGTTTTGAATAATATAGGCGTGGTTAATCTACGCAGAGGCAAATATGATATAGCCGTAGAGTACTTCCTCAAGTCACTGAAAATCAAACAGGAACTTGGAGACAAAAGGGGAATAGCGACATGCATGAATAATATTGCAATTGTATTTGAGGAGCGTGGAGACTATGATAAAGCCCTGGATTATAACTTTCAGTCCTTGAAGACAAATGAAAGCTTAAATAACAAGGAAGGAATTGCCCGAAGCCTGAACAATATCGGCGTGTTATACCGGGACCAGGGTAACGACTTAATAGCACTGGAGTACTACCGGAAATCCTTGAAAATAAAGGAAGAGCTAGAAGACAATAAGGGGATTGCAATGGTTTATAACAACATTGGGGTTGTTTATGATAATATGTACGATAAAGCTAGAAACCAGATACACTTTGAAAAAGCCATGGAGTACTATTTCAAATCGCTAAAAATCAGAAAATCTCAAAAGGACAAAAACGGAATTGCTGACAATTTGAATAACCTGGGTACTTTGTTTGAGGAAATAGGTGAGTACGACACAGCTTTGGTCTATTACGGAGAATCAATGAAGATTAGAGTAGAGCTTGGAGAAAAGGAAGGTATGGCCAGGTGTCTAAATAATATGGCAGAGGTTTTTGAAAACCAAGGAAATCCAGACAAAGCCATTGAGTTCTGCAACAAAAGCTTATCAATTGCATCTGAACTGGGCACAAAGGCAATACAAAAGTCGAACTATTTTATACTGGCCTTATCCTATGAAGGAAAGAATGATTACAAGCTGGCTTTAGCGAACTATAAACTATATACCGAAGTGAAAGACTCCCTATTCAATGAGAATAAATCCAAAGAAATCGGGAAACTTGAAGCCAAATATGACTTTGAAAAGGCATTAGAAGAAAGAGAAAGATTGGAAGCTGAAAACTTACGAGCGGAGAATGAAAGCAAACAGCGTAGGAATAACCTCCAATACTCTGGAATTCTAATCTTCCTGGTACTCTCATTCGCACTGGTGTTTATGCTTGGTAGAATTTCCGTTCCGAATAGATTGGCAGAAGGAATGATTTTCTTCTCGTTTCTGTTGTTTTTTGAATTCACATTGGTATTGTTAGATCCATATATTGATCGATACAGTTCTGGGGCCCCTGCAATCAAATTAGGCTTTAATGCTTTATTGGCGGGATTAATCTTCCCGTTGCACTCATTCATTGAAACGAAACTTAAAGGACGCATTGTAAAATCATGATATATTTAAGAATCTGTACGCATGAAGCTGGCTCCAATGTCCACCGGACATTGGCCATTTTTCCGCTACATTCGTTTTTCGAGATCAAGTTGAAGAAAAGAACTAGCAGTGAAGTAAAATAGCTAATGAACAGATTTGCAATCCATAGCAACCGAACCGTTTCGCCCCGTGGCATTTCTAACTCTACGCTCTTGATAGAAGACGGACTGATAACTATGATCGTCGATGATTATACAGACGAATGGGATTGCCCTGTACAAGACCTTGGGGACTTGGTACTCATGCCCGGGATAGTGGACTCGCACGTACACATTAATGAACCTGGAACTGATTGGGAGGGCTTTGATACCATTACAAAAGCTGCAGCGGCAGGCGGAATTACAACATTGGTTGATATGCCCCTAAACTCTTTGCCCGTTACTACTGATCCTGAATCCTTTAATGCCAAATTAGATGCGGCTAAGGGGAAACTTCACGTGGATGTTGGATTTTGGGGAGGATTAATTCCGGGCAATGCTGACAAAATACCCGAACTACTCCAATCTGGAGTATTGGGTATCAAAGCATTTCTCATTGATTCAGGCCTAAAGGAGTACCCAAATGTTAATGAATCGGATTTAAGAAAAGGAATGCAGGTTATTGCCGATTTTGGCCATCCTCTACTTGTGCACAGTGAACTTAATAAGACAGATGACTGGGTAGTAGTCAATAATTACAAAGAGCTACTCGCATCAAGGCCAAGGAAGTGGGAGGATGATGCCATCGCTTTGATGATTGCATTGTGTGAAGAATATGATTGCAGGACACATATCGTACATCTTTCTTCCTCAGACTCCATTGCCCAAATCGCTGCAGCCAAATCACGAGGATTGGCATTAACAGCCGAAACATGTCCACATTATTTATTTTTCAATGCAGAGGATATTCCACAGGAAGACACCATCTTTAAATGTGCTCCTCCAATAAGAGAGAAAGAGAACAATGAGTTGCTTTGGGAAGCCGTAAGAAACGGCGTTATTGACATGATCGTGACTGACCACTCCCCTTCCCCACCTGAACTGAAAAGCAAAAAGTATAGCGAAGCTTGGGGAGGAATATCCAGCTTGCAATTTTCCTTGCCCGCTTTCTGGACGGAAGCAAAAAAGCATGATATATCACTACAACGTGTTGCAGAGCTCATGTGCGAAAACCCAGCTGACTTGGCAGGGTTGAATGTTAAAAAAGGGAAGATTGGCGTTGGCTACGTAGCAGATTTCTGTATATGGGACCCAGAGGAAAGCTTTATCCTAGATGAATCAATAATTCAGCATCGACATAAAATCTCACCTTATATCGGGGAGAAGCTCAAGGGAGTTGTTAAACAAACGTACCTAAAGGGTAAAAAGATATATGATAACGGCGACTTCATGTTTTTGAACGAAGGAGAAATTCTACTCAAATGATACACCAATACTTGAGAATTCGATACCTCCTTATAGCGGGTGCACTTTATCTGCTGCTAAGTCCCGTGTCGTTTGCCCAAACTACTTCAATAAAAAGACCCGAGTTTGAAGCTATTGCAAAAAAAATGCTCAAGGCCTTGAAGAAGATGGATCAGGCCAAGTTTCTGGAGTGCTTTATGAGCCGGGAAGAATTTGAGGCATTTAGCAGGGCAAGAGGTGAAAGAATAGACGCAGACAAGGCAGACGTAACTTACATGAAGGCCGCAAGAAAGTATGCGGACAACTTTTTTCTGTTGGCAAAGAAAAATGATGCTGATGAGTTCAGCTGGGCAGAAATGAATGTCGACTCCATAGTATATAATATAATAAAGTCGAAGAACAAAGTATTAGAAACAGATATTTACCTCTACACATCTATTCTGGAGCAGCCCTATAAAATTACATTACGCGATGTAATAAAAGTTGATGAGCTGCCTTGGAAAATTGCCAATGATTGCCGGATGAAAGAAATACCTACCAAAGCTGAGATGATTAAAATTCTAGCTGAGCGAGAAGAAAAGCTTAAAGGTGTAAACCAAACCATTCGGCTGATGCTCCAGTACTACAAAACGGTAGACAAAACGGCGTATATTCTTCTTGCCGGTACAGAAACTGATCAAGAATCAATCTTAGAAAAGATGAAACTTCCCGGGGCCACCAACGAGGAAATGGAAGAAACACGCAAAAAACTGAGGTTGACCATGGGACAGAAATATGAGCAAAAAACCAAAGAAACGGGAGCGGCATTCAAATACAGCACAGAGTTAATTAAGGAAAAAAGAGCAATGCTATCAGAAGCGGAAATAGTTTGGAATCTACCTGCTATATCTGAACAAATGGGAATTAAAGTGGCGGATGCAAATGGCTTTATTCGCGATCATAGCGTATACTTTACATTTCATATAAATCTGGTGGAGATCAATGGCAAATGGCTTATTAATCATCCATCACCTTTAAGCTTTGTCACTCAAAATTCTAGTGTTGCTACAATGATTGATGATATAATATCTAACAGAAAATATTACAAAAAACTTTGATAAGATGATAAACGAACCAAGTTTTGTTAAGCTAGAGGAATTATCCTCGGAAGAGAATGGAGGAAAAGCTCTCGCTTGTAGCGATGATTTTTTCGCTTCTATGGATAATCTCTGCAAACCAGGCAGAGGGATTTTTATTGACGACAAGTACACAGACAGAGGAAAGTGGATGGACGGTTGGGAGTCGCGAAGAAAACGTGGCCCTGGAAATGATTGGTGCATTGTTCAGCTGGGATTACCTGGGGTGATTTCAGGCGTAGACATAGATACCAACTATTTTATGGGCAACCACCCACCTCACGCTTCCTTGGAAGGCATTAACACGAAGGGCGAGGAACTCAATCTTGAAACCGAACAACAATGGACGGAGCTATTGGAAAAGGTCCCTCTTGAACCAGGCAGTCAGCATTTTTTCGAGATACCCGACAATGGCACGTGGAGCCATTTGAGACTGAACATTTATCCTGATGGTGGCGTTGCACGTCTAAAGGTTTATGGAGATGCGCCCCCTAGCTTGAAACGCAATGAAGATGAATTGATTGATTTAATAGCACATGAGAATGATGGCGCTTCTGTTTCATGTAATGACATGTTCTTTAGTCATATGCAGAATTTACTTAAACCCGGAAGAGGATTTGACATGAGTGACGGGTGGGAGACGAAGAGAAATCGGAATCCCGAAAATGTAGACTGGGTAATAATCAAAGCTGGAAAGAGCGGAGTGATCAAAAAGATCAATGTTGACACCAAGCACTTCAAAGGCAACTATCCAGATCAATTTTCGATTGAAGGTTGCTCAGTTAAAGATGACAAAGAGCTGGATAATAAAGAGCTGGAATGGACAGATGTTTTACCGAAGAGCAAGCTAACCGCAGACGCGGAGCACTTCTTTGAAAACGAGATAATGCATGCCGGACCCTTCACCCACTTTAGGCTGAATATCTATCCGGACGGGGGTATTAGCAGGCTTAGAATTTTTGGTGAATAAGATTTCTGATACAACTTTAATGAAAGTCAAGAGCGTCCTATTCTTATTTCTATTGATTGCCTCTCTTTTCCTGCAGGCTCAGGATACAATGAGAAAACTATCCATAAGCCAACTTTACAACGAAATTAACGCCTCTACTGACTGGGCTTATCGGTTAACTAACGCGGTAATATCACCTGCAGAAGAAGATTCAGTTTTCCTGGGCACAATGAAGTATACAGTTAACAACGCCCACGGAACATATACAAACTATACCATAGCCAGGCTTAAAGACAAGAAACTGATTTTCAAAGATTGCAGATTCATTTTTCCGACAAATTCAATCTTTACTTTTATGTACTGCACCTTCAATATGTTAGCGTTTGAAAACTGCGATTTTCAAACAGACTTTCGTATTTGGAGATGTAAGATCGAAAGGGACAAAGGTGGTAACTCAGCTTTTTTTAGTCTTGATAGCTGTGTATTTAACGGCTCGTTTGTTTTTGATCCTGAAGAATTTTCTGGACACGATGCTCTAAGTAATCTAAACATTAATAATTGTGTATTTAATCGATATGTTTCCATCAGAGATGGTGTCCTCAATCTTAACATTGAAAATTCTGATTTTTCAGTTGAAAAAGTACCCGATGAATACAAAGGCAATGCATTAAATCAGTTAAATATAAGTGGACATGATTATGAAAACATAAGAATATCGTATTGCAAATTTAGTAGTAACGGTTTTGAAAATACCAATTCAATTACCTTGGCAAAAACTTCGGTTGAAAGGTTGATGCTGTCGGATAATCTTATAGGATCAATTGGATTCAGTGGCGCAACAGTCTCTAAGTCCTTTTATGCAAAATCCGTAGAGATCGGCGGTGACATTGGCGTTGAAGGTTTCGATTTTCCTTTGAACAATTCCAATGTTCCTTGGCACTACATCTCCGGAGAAAAACTTTGCTTAATGCTTAGTTATAGCACTGACTCTCCCTATAAAGCCAATACTGAAGACAACCTGAATAAAGAAAACAAGTACAACGACTTGATTGCCGCGTACAAAAAATTCCACAACATGTATCTGACACGTGGCGACATGGTCTCGGCAAATGCCTGCTACATAGAAATGAAAAATATTGAAACACGGAGAAACAAGTACTTGAATAAAGTCAATCCTAATCTTGAAAACTATCTAAACTATAACTTGAATGTTTTTTTAAGGTATTTCTCAGCTTATGGCACGAGCCCTGTTAGATCACTCATTGTGTCTTTTTATGTGGTACTAATTTTTGCCTTTTTCTACTTCTTTTTTTATTCTGAATGGGACAAAATTGACCGAAGATATTTAATGCAAAAACACAGGATTTTAGTAGAATATCTCAAATCTGATCAAAGTTTAGAAGACTTTTATACGCAAGAGTACAAAGAGGACTTTCAATCATTTAAAGATTTTAAAGAGCACATTGAAAATTCCAAAAGAAGCATTCCATTCTTTGTCGACGCTTTGGGTCGGCCACTGTATCGGTTGTCTAAATTCAAGCACAGCATCATGAGTTGGATCTATAGGAGATCAGAAATACTCCATGGGCGCTGGATTGATCTGAGCTCCGGCAAAAAATGGATAGTTGGCACTACTCTATTTGCAGGAATCACATTTTACCTCACTTACATACTATTTTTAAGAGTATTAAACTCGGTTGTCTTGAGCTTGAATACTTTTTCTACTCTTGGGTTTGGCGACATTCCAGTAAAAGGAATTTCTAGATACTTGGCGATAGTTGAGGGCTTCATCGGTTGGTTTCTTCTTACATTGTTTAGCGTTTCTCTCATCAGCCAAATTCTACAAAGCTGAGTATTAATGCGAATCTACCTTACCCATTGCACCGGCATAAAAGACAATAGCATTAAGGAAACAAAAGAGAAGATTACCCCAGACAGATTTTACCAATCCCTGCCTATGCAACGTTTTATTGCCAAGTGTAAATCACAGAATGTAGAATGGGCCATATTCTCTGATAAATATGGAATTTGGTTTCCAGATGTCAAGCGTGGCTGGTATGACAAACACCCAGATAGCGTCTCCACCACAGAGTTTAACTTGCTGGTAGAGAACTTTGATAATAATCTCAACAATTTTTCTGAGATTTGGTTCTACAACAATCCGGCTTGGTTTCATGAACTCTATAAAAAAATATTAGTGCAGTCTTCATTGAAAAAGAAGATCAGGATGTTTTCACATTTATCACAAATCAATAAATAAATAGCTTGACATTTTTAGAACTCAATAACCTATCGCAAGATCAATTAAAGGAGGAGCTACAGAAGTGCTGCGGCTCAAGCACCTGGATAAACAATATGACTAAACTTCACCCATTTACTAGTGAGGATCAGTTGTTTAATATGGCGGAGCGCCTATGGCACGAGTGCAACGAGGAAGATTGGAAAGAAGCTTTTGAGCATCACCCAAAGCTAGGTGACCTGGAGAGCCTGAAAGCCAAATATGCAAATACGAAAGATTGGGCAAATGATGAGCAGGCCGCTGCAAAAGAATCCTCTCCAGAAGTTCTTGAAGAATTGGCAAATGCCAACAAGATTTATGAGGAGCGTTTTGGATTTATCTACATTCTGTTTGCAACTGGAAAAACAGCTAAAGTAATTCTATCTATCTTGCGCATCAGGTTAAACAATGACCTCGCGACAGAGCTAATTATGTCAATGGTAGAACAAAATAAGATTACAAAACTGCGTTTAGAAAAGTTATTGTCATGAGTCAGGTTACAACACATATACTAGACACTTCGAAAGGAGAACCCGCCCAAAAGGTTACTGTTCATCTGGAAAGGCCCAATAATAGCGATGGATGGGTAAATATCTCAACGGGCCTCACTGACAAGCAAGGCAGGATATCTGATTTTTTACCAACTGACGAAATTCTTGAAGCTGGGATATACAGACTTGTTTTTGAAACCAGTAGCTATTTTTCAAAACAGGGTGTTTGGGGTTTCTATCCTTTGATCACAATAGTATTTGAGATAAGAGATAAAGAGCATTATCACGTACCTCTCTTGTTAAATCCATACGGGTATTCTACCTACAGAGGTACATAAGCAAGCAGATGAAACTTTCGATATCTGAGGAGGCAAAGAACTCCGTAGTTGACAATCTGAAAAAATATAATTCAGAATTTCAAGCGCACTATCCTGGCGACAGGCAAGATCGGCAACCGGTGCACACAGTGTATGGTGGGGCACAGCTATTTAAAGCCGATACCATAAAGAAAATGGGCGCCTCAGCTATAATGCATTTTCAAGAATATGCGGAATCAGAAAATGTGCTTCATGATGTTTTTGGCATAACACATGACAACAATATCGCTGCACAAGTATTCCAAAAAATAAATGAAAAACTGCGCAGCGAGGCGGTAGAAGATTTCCGAATCGACTTTGAAGACGGATTCGGAAACAGACTCGATGATGAGGAAGACCAAACTGCAGAATTTACAGCAAAGGAACTTGCCAGAGGAATGGAACAAAACACCATTTCTCCATTTATTGGAATACGGATCAAGCCATTTTCAGAAGACTTGAAAGAAAGAGGGATTCGCACGCTAGACATCTTCATAACAACTTTGGTTGATGCCACCTCAGGAAAGCTCCCGAACAATTTTGTTGTCACCCTGCCAAAAGTTACTATTCCAGAGCAGGTAAGCGCATTGGTTGAACTCTTTGAAGATCTCGAAAAGAACACGGCTCTGGCGTCTGGTTCTCTCCAAATGGAGATAATGATTGAAACCACACAGTCAATTGTAGATTGGAATGGCATTGTCCCGATAAAGGCAATGATTAACGCTGGAAAAGGAAGGTGTATCGCCGCCCATTTTGGCACCTATGATTATACAGCTTCTTGCAATATTACAGCGAGATACCAAACCATGGCACATCCTGTTTGCGACTTTGCTCATCACATGATGAAAGTAGCACTCGCAGGAACTGGGATATGGCTTTCAGATGGAGCAACGAATGTTATGCCTTTGGGGCCTCACCGCGGAGCAGAGATCACAGATGAACAGCGAAAAGAGAATAGACAAATAGTACACAATGCATGGAAAATCGGTTACGATCATATTCGCCACTCACTTCTTCATGGGTTTTATCAGGGTTGGGATCTTCATCCTGCGCAGATAGCGGCCCGATACGCAGCAGTTTACAGCTTCTTTTTAGAGAGCTACGAGGAAGCCGCAGCGAGACTAAAAAACTTCATTGACAAGGCAGCACAGGCCACGCTAGCAGGAGACGTGTTTGACGATGCAGCAACTGGGCAGGGCCTGCTAAACTTTTTTCTCATAGCCCTGAACTGTGGAGCAATTTCAGAAAAGGAGGCATTGGCGGTCGGCTTGACCTTGGAAGAACTGAGAAGTCGTTCCTTCTTAAAGATTCTTGAAGGCAGGAGGAGTTAAACAGCTTTGCAGCTCGCATTTCGACACATTGTAATTCTGAGCGCAGCGAAGAATCTTTAGTTCAATCAAAGCTAGATTCTTCGCTGCGCTCAGAATTACAGAATAATTATACTTGAAGACAACCATTTCGTACTAATCCCGTCTCAGTAGCGTTAGATAGGAAGTTTATCCACATTTATACTGTTAATAAATGGATAAGCCCTTACTGACAAATAATACATATCTTTGATCAACTTTGTAAGAAATTCACACCTATGAGAACATTGAAAAGCATTCTGGCCATGGCGGTTTTGGCGATGTTTGTCGCTAGTTGCGCTCCTGCGCAAACCAATTGTGGTACCAAGAAAGACCATAAGTCACGAATGGCCAAGACCAAGAGAATGGCGCCTTCGATGAGTGGAGGAAGATAATTTCCTCTGGACTATACTCAGGCTACGAACTCAGGCTAGACTAATCTGCTTTAGCTTGTCTTTATACTTATTAAATCTTAAATTCGGTTAACTTGTGCGTCAGAATATATGATGCATCGAGTGCAACGTTATTGCGACCTAACCAGGTTGAACTATGATTAGAACATTAACTATAGCACTAGCCCTATTTGCAAACGCCTACAGCTACGGTCAATGCGTGTCTACGGTTGACTTCAATACATGGATTCAAGAAGGCCCTCCTGGAAATGGAAACTGGACTGTTGGTGGAGGTGGAACAAATGTGAATCAAAGTATCAATGGTGAACCCACTTTCTTCGTAAGTCCAGATACATTCATAAATGTGGTTATTCAGGGAAGTATTACCGTAGGCTCAGGAGACGACGACTGGGTGGGCTTTGTATTCGGTTTTCAGCAACCAATTGGCAATTCTACGGTTTATGATTGCTACTTGTTTGACTGGAAGCAGTCCAATCAAGGAGCGGCCTCCGAAGGATTTACGCTAAATAAAATATCAGGTAATATCCCAGCAGGCTCAAACGGCACTTACTTCTGGGATCATACCAGTGATCCTATTTTCCAGGTATTAGCGACCGATTACGGAGCAGGCAAGGGATGGGTTGACAATACCACCCACCAGGTAGAACTCATTTATACGTCTAGTCAGATTACCATTCGCGTTGACGGTAACCTCATCTTTGACATCCCGGGCTGCTTTAATCCAGGTCGCTTTGGGTTTTACAATTACTCGCAAGCCAATGTTACCTACGCAGACTTTGACTACCAAATATTCGGACAGTACAACCTACTAACACCTTTAATTTGCAAAAATGACACTGGGCTTTTTGAATTTGTAGATACCACGTGTTCTGGAATTCCCCTCAACATTGCCTCCTGGAGCTGGGACTTTGGTGATGGAAACTTCAGCACGGAAATGAATCCGTACCATTCCTACGCCTCTTCGGGAAGTTTTCCTGTGAAAATGATCATTACAGATGGCTTTGGCTGTTCTGATTCTGTTACTAAAACAATCTTGGTTCAAGCAGAACCTATCGCAAATTTTAGTACTACTCAGGTTTGTT
Organism: Bacteroidota bacterium; assembly: GCA_002401055.1. Classification (GTDB taxonomy): domain Bacteria; phylum Bacteroidota; class Bacteroidia; order NORP154; family NORP154; genus NORP154. The sequence goes on along the minus strand of NVRZ01000053.1, from coordinate 2,086 downwards.
ATGGTACCACTACCGGATTTACCGACAGTACTATTTTACTCGGTGGTGGATCAATTGCCAGCTGGTCATGGGATTTTGGAGATGCCAATACATCTACGCTTCAAAACCCAAGCAACTTTTATGCAAGTGATGGCACTTATAACGTACTATTAACGGTGATAACGGACAGTGGGTGCATAGACACCGCCACATTAATCATTCCAGTCTACGCAGTACCAAACGCTGATTTTGCAAGTAATGATGTATGCTTGTATGACACAACTTTCTTCTCTAGTACATCCACCATTGGTACTGGAACCATATCCTGGGCATGGGATTTTGATGATTTGAACGCATCTACTCAAGAAAATCCATTTAATGTTTACGCAACAGATGGACTTTACAACGTAACGCTTACGGTAAGGTCAGATAATAATTGCTCAGATACTATAACACAGATTATAGAGATCTATCCAGCTCCAACAGCCAGCTTTACCATTCCTTCTGTGTGTTTTAGCAACTCCTCCTTCTTTACCGACCAGTCCATCGTGGTTAACGATGTAATAAGCAATTGGGCATGGATATTTGGCGATGGAAGTCCAGTTATCAGTATTGCGAGCCCCTCGCACCTCTACACAAATTCACTGAGCTATTCATACAATGTTACCTTAATTGTCACATCTGCTAGTGGCTGTATTGATGACACAACGATTACGGCCATTATTCACCCAATTCCTGTAGCAAGTTTTACAAATGATACCGTGTGTATGAATGAGGCCAGCCTATTTACGGATGCATCGACGATTGCGAACGGCGAATCCATAACAACACACTCCTGGGACTTTGGAGATGGCACAGGCACCGCTAATGGGGCCAACGTAAGCTATACTTATGCTTCTAATGGCACCTACGGAGTAGAACTGACGGTAACTTCAGATAGCGGCTGTACCGATGATACCGTTGTTGTAATTGGCGTGTTTGCACTGCCTAATGCAAATTTTATATTTACCGAGGTCTGTCCTGACGACACAACAGTATTTAGTAATGCTTCAACGATCGATGTAGTATCATGGGCCTGGAATTTTGACGATCCCGGCTCCTCAACACAGGAAAACCCAATTCACATTTATGGAACCAGTGGTTTCTACAATGTTGAGCTTGCAGTTGTTAATAACAACGGATGCGTGGATACAACTTATAACTCTGTTGAAGTCTATCCCCTTCCCGAAGCAGGGTTTACCGTGGAGCCAGGTAAAACAAGCCAGGTAACACCTTTCATAGACTTCGTCTATACCTCTATAGGCGCTAGCACTTATGAATGGGACATGGGCAATGGAGATAGCATATTCACCTCCATGGACACCATATTCACATATGTATACGCTGAAGAAGACACAGCAACATACATTGTGCAGCAAATAGCGATCAATAGCTATGGCTGCCGTGATACTTTTTCGTTGGAGGTTATAATCAGGGAGGACTACATCATCTTCTTCCCTAATGCATTCACACCCAATGGAGATGGCATAAATGATTTTTTTATTCCTAAGGGCATTGGACTGGTATCAAATATAAAGTCATACAAGCTATCCATATTTGATAGATGGGGCGACAAAGTTTTCGAAACAGAAGACGTTCTTGAAGGTTGGAATGGAAAAGCCAATAATGGGAAAAAAGTTGCTCAGGCTGACGTGTATATCTGGTTAGTAGACATGGATCTGTATGACCTTGGAAAACACAAGGCGATTGGGCACTTGACCATGTTTAGATAAATACCGTTCAGCTTCACTCGCAAGGTGAGTGCCAATCGCCTTAGTTGCTTGACGCCAGATACCTCTCCTGAATAACATTTAAGTGGTGCTGACAATGTCCCGACAGGATGAATGCGATAGCTCTTATTGTGAACTTCCTGTCCTTAACTGACTCAGATACATCTAAAATAGTCGGATCGATACCCTCAAAAAAGTCAATCGTAGCTTTTCTATTACTTTTAAAATCATCTAAAATATTAGCCAAGCTCTTTGATTTAGCAACTTCCAACATATCGTATCTAGCTGGTGGCAGATACTCATAATCCGGTTTGTGCATTTTAATTATTCTTGAAGCA
>NVRZ01000052.1 GCA_002401055.1 Bacteroidota bacterium | reverse complement strand
CAGCGAACAATGAAGGAAATATTTGTGCAGAACTAAATAAACAGGGAAAGTCATGTGGCTTCTTTTCAAGCGGACACGAGCGGAAGGACATTATCTGGAATTGGCCCACTCTTGGAGACTGGGTGCATGTTGAGGGTTTATGGCTCTGGGATAGAGGACATCCACCGGCGCGAACGGAAATTCACCCTGCAAGATTGATTGCTGTCAGAAGAAACTTACCAGTGTTTACAAAGCTTAATGGGCGAAATTGGGGTTACGCAACCAGAGTGGATGTATTTGCAAGTGGTGATGGCGGTGCCATGAATAACAACAGAACAAATGTTCCTGATTACATTCACAAAGTGAAGATGAGTGATAAGGACTACAAGTTCAGGGTGAAGCAAATTTTACCACGGCCCTCTGCAAATTCACAACTTAAATATCGAATTTTTACTCGAAAAGGAGATACATATTCGGGAGAATTAAAGACAGTGGGTTATCCGATAGGCGACGTAAATCCCAATGATGCCTTCTTGGAAATTAGTATACCCTGGAAGAGTTTGCCTGACACCGCAGTTTTCGCACGTACCATTTACATCTATTGGGATGAAGCCGATGGAGTTGCGGCCAGTGTAAAGATGAATAAATACAAAGTTTCAGTTAGATCGCTAAGGTTCAGGCATCGCAAAGAGTTTATAAGTAAAGCTGAGTATCGAGTGTTTCTCGAGGTAGGCGGAGATTGGTTGTTTTTGAATGATTTTGCTGATGTTGAGAATATCCTCGATGAAGGTCTTGGAAAAACCAGGAAAAGAAAAATTAAAATAGATCAGAATTTTACTATTTACCTACCTGAAGGTAAAGAATTTAGAGTACACGCAGGAGGTTGGGAGGCCGATGGAGTTAACAATATTTTTGGGAGGCTTATGAATCAGTATTCTCCCTGCAATCCAGAAACAAGAAAGTGGATTATGGATAATCTTGACATAATATCACCTCTTAAATTGAAGGGATGCATGGACGATCATATTGGTGAGGTGCATGCAATGCACAATGCATTGGAAATCGGTGAGGGTAAAAGTTATTCTATGAAATCAGATGGCAGAAAGGAAAAGGAAATATGTCTTTGCGAATCAGGCAAACAGAAGAACAGGTTTGTGCTGAAGTACACGATTGCGCCAGCTACGTACTAGTATTTCGTTATCGTCATTGTTGAATTTTCAACCTGAAACTTTATATTAACCCATGGATGTATTCTCAGTAACGGTTCTTGGTTCAAGCGCGGCCCTTCCAACGGCCACAAGAAATCTTTCAGGACAGCTTGTCAAAATTGCGAACCAATATCTACTTATCGACTGTGGTGAGGGCACCCAGGTTCAGCTCCGAAAAAATAAAATAAGTATACAGCGCATCAACCACGTATTTATCAGCCATTTGCACGGTGATCATTTTTATGGACTGATCGGATTGTTATCGACCATGCACTTATTGGGTAGAACTAAGCCAATTCATATCTACGCGCATGAGGGCTTAAAAAAGGCTATTGAAGTGCAGCTGGAAGTATCTTATTCAAAGCTCAGTTACGAACTTAACTTCCACTTTCTTAAGAAGGAAACGGGCGTGGTAATTGTGGAGAACAAGCATTTTTGTGTTAAGGCCATAAAGCTTAAACATGGGATTCCCTGTTGCGGATTTTTAATCAGTGAGATCCAAAAACCAAGAAACATCTTAAAATCTGCCATTGATAAGTACAGTATACCGATCAAGGATAGAGCTGAAATAAAGATGGGAGCAGATTTGCAGACTCATTCGGGCAAATCGATAAAAAATGAGGAGATCACAAGTGATCCTCCCAATTTTCGTTCATATGCGTATTGTTCAGATACAGCCTATTCAGAAAGCATAGTAGATCTTATCTCAGGAGTTGACTTATTGTACCATGAAGCAACTTTTATGGATGATAAAAAAGATAGAGCCAAGGAAACGTTTCACTCTACTGCATCTCAGGCGGCAGAAATTGCCGGAAAGGCAGGTGTCGGCAGCCTGTTATTGGGTCATTTTTCGGCTCGATACAAAGAAATGAGCCTATTTCTGGAAGAGGCCATGGTGGTTTTTGATAATGTAGCGCTGGCAGAAGACGGTAAAGAATATATCATTTGATCAGTCTGGTGTTCCAGATGAGCCTGAAGGGACAGGTATTTTTGTTAAATTTGTAAGGTAATATTGAATCAGGTCATGATTGAAGTTTTTGTCGCAGATAGTAGTTATTTATGTCGTGAAGGGGTAATAGCACTCATAGAGGACTGCAAGGGGGTTAAACTTGTTGGTGAGGCTGATAATTCCAAGACGTTAGTCTCAAAGATCGGAAAAATTCAGCCAGATATATTGATGCTCAATTACGCCAGTTCGGCCTTTAATTTTGAGGATATCGGCTTGATCATGAATTTTTTGCCAAAAACGAAAATTCTGGCTGTTACACATTCTTTTACCTTAGAGGAAATTACAGCGGCGATTGAAGCAGGTGTGACCAGTCATGTGTTACTCGAATGCAGCAGGGAGGAAATATCGGATGCCATTTACGCAACGGCCAAGGATGATAAATTCTTTTGTGGTCAGATAGTAGACAAAATGATGCGAGCTGGAGGTTCTGATGACCTCAGTAAATTGGCGGAGGAAATAGCATGTGATCCTATCAAAATATCAACTCGTGAACTGGATATTATCAAATTGATCGCGGAGGGGAACACAAACAAGGAAATTGCTGAGGAGTTATTTATCAGTACACACACCGTAATGACGCATCGCAAGAATATAATGAGCAAACTGGGGATAAACAATACCGCGGGCATTGTTCTTTATGCGGTAAGAGAGAATTTGATAGATCCTGGCAAGTTTCTTTTTGATCAGGGTAGCTCATAATATACCCCTTTTTAGGTATTGCCTTCTTACATTTGTATTTGTACTTTTGGTCGCTCAATATTAGAGTGCACCTATGCAGGAATTTATCATAACATTTCGGGAAACATTTGAAGTAGCCTTAATTGCTGGAATTGTTCTAAGCTTTTTGAATAGAACCAATCAGAGTAGATACAATATTGTCGTGTATGCTGGAATAGCCGCAGCAGTATTGGTTAGTGTTCTTCTGGCTTTTATTTTGAGCTCTATCGGAGACGGATTTACTGGCAGAACGGAAGAGTTGTACGAAGGATCAATGATGTATTTGAGTGTGATTTTTCTGTCCTTTATGATATTGTCCTGCATTAAGCACAAACATAAAGTTGCCGATATAGAAAAGAAGATTACCACTGACCTGGATAATGGTTATAGGCTTGGCCTGTTTTTCTTAATATTTATTGCAGTATTGCGCGAAGGAGTTGAAACCGTGTTGTTCTTAAGAAGTATTATTGTTGCCTATGAAATTCAGGTTCTTTGGTTTTCATTGCTAGGGGTTTTTGTGGCAGTGGTACTCGGATATGCCATGTTTAAGGGAATGGTTAGATTCGATATTAAGAAGTTCTTCAATGTTACCAGCACATTGTTAATCCTCTTCGCAGCGGGCTTGTTGGCCCATGGAACTCATGAGCTTCAGGAAGCTGGCGTCTTGCCTGTGATCTTTGAACACGTATGGGACATCAATCCGGAGAGCATCACACATCCGCTTCATGAGAAGGGGATTGTTGGAAGTTTTATGAAGAGCTTGTTTGGTTACAATGGAAATCCTTCTCTGATCGAGGTAATGAGCTATCTTACTTTCCTTGCACTTACATTTGGATGGTGGAAGAACTACGAGAATCAGCAAAGGATGAAGCTGATTAAAGCAGAATAAATTTATTTTCAGTGTTATGAGCAGAGCAATAACAGCCCTTGTTCTTCTAGCCTTGATTGCAGCTACAGGCTACAATTATTTGAGAATCAGATCTTTAGAGACCAAAAATCAGCAGCTTAGAGCTGAGGTTTATGGCGTGATGGATGAACCGGAGGAGCCAATTGAAGTCGCGGACATTATGACGAAACTTCAACGATATATGAATAAAATGTGGTTTGCACAGTCAAATTCCAACTGGGAGCTCACAGAGTTCTACATTGAAGAAATGGAGGAAACCATGGAGTTGTTGAGTGCAAGTGAAGTAATAGAAGATAATATAGATATCAGTGGACTCATGGTTAAATTTGGCTTAAACCCTCTCGGAAAGCATGAGCATATTGTTAAACAAAAAAATGTACAACTCGCCCGCAGCTCATACACCGACTTAGTCTCAAATTGTAATAACTGCCATAAACTGTCTAAACACAGCTTCGTCATTATTACTGAGCCGGTAACGCCCGTGTATGATAATCAGGATTATTCAGGAGCTAATACTACCTCCGGAGTCAGTAATTAAAATACCACATTTTAGGTATTGATATGCGATAGTTCAACATCTATTTTTGTTCTGAAAATTTAATAGGGTTTGAACCATCCATATAGATGAAAGGATTACAGGTATTTCTTAGTTTATTAACAGCAGTGTTATTCAGCTTTCAGCTGATCGCGCAAGAGGGTAGTGTATCAGGTACTATCTCTCCTATTAATTCAGATGAACCACTCCCTTATGTAACTGTTCAATTGGAAAAAACCAATTATGGATCGGTTTCTAATGCCCTTGGCTACTTCGTAATTGAAGACGTTCCCTCTGGAAAATACACCTTGACGGTAAGCAGTCTGGGCTATGGTAAATTCAGCCAGGAAATTGAAGTTAAACCAGGAGAAGAGCTAGGAATTGATGTATCAATGGAGGAAGCTGTATTGGATTTACCCGCTGTGGTGGTTGAAAGCATGACACTAACAGGTGGCTCCACAGGAATTCGGGATATTCCAGGCTCCGCTTATTTTATCTCACCAAAGCAGATTCAGAAGTTTAGCTATACGGATATCAATCGTACTTTAAGAGCAGTTCCAGGTATAAACATTCAGGAGGAAGATGGATTTGGTCTGAGGCCAAATATCGGGCTCAGGGGAACAGGTGTAGAAAGGAGTTCTAAGATTACGGTCATGGAGGACGGAGTGCTTATGGCGCCAGCTCCTTATACCGCTCCGGCAGCCTATTATTTCCCAACTATCGGAAGAATGCAAGCCGTGGAAATTCTGAAAGGAAGCAGTCAAATTAAATACGGCCCTTATACAACAGGTGGTGCACTTAATTTAATCTCCACTCAAATTCCAGATAAATTCACAGGAAAAATAAACCTCTTTGCAGGAAGTTTTGGTGGCTTTAACCTGCACGCAACTGCTGGGAATTCTCATGAATACTTTGGGTATAGCGTAGAGACGTTCCAGTATAAATCCAATGGGTTCAAGGTGCTAGACAATGATGGCAATACAGGATTTGATAAGAAAGATTATTTGATGAAGGTCCGGGTAAATACAAAGCAAGATGCGAAGGTATATCAATCCTTGACCTTTAAAGTTGGTAGAACTTTCGAGGTATCAAATGAAACGTATTTGGGGCTAACCGAAGAGGATTTTAACGAATCACCTTATCGTCGATATGCAGCTTCTCAAAAAGATCAGATGAATACCGACCATACCTTGTATCAGGTAACCCATGTGATGAGTGTTGCTAAGAAGTTCAATGTTACTACTACGGCTTACAGAACTGAGTTCAATCGTAACTGGTATAAGCTCAGCAAGGTCACTGCTGATTCTGGAGCTGCAACGGTAAAAATTGGCAGCCTTTTGGACAATCCAAATGATTACGCAAACGCTTATGATATTTTAACTGGTGAGGAGAATAGCGATGATGATGCATTATCGGTAAAAGCAAACAATAGGGCGTACTATTCTCAAGGTCTTCAATCAGTAATATCCTATGATTTTAAAACCGGAAAGGCCTCACACGGATTAGAGTTGGGCTTGCGAATTCATGAGGATCATGTAGATCGCTTTCAATGGGTTGATAAATACAAGATGGAGGAGGGTGTGATGCAGTTAACCACCAGTGGAACACCAGGAACAGAAAGTAATAGAGTAGCGCATGCAGTTGCTTTTGCTTCGTATTTGCAATACAAGTTTAGATATGATAAGCTGACGGTGATACCTGGAATTCGATATGAAAATATCATGTTCACCAGAGACGATTATGGCAAAAATGATGTGGAGAGGTCTGGCGCAAACCTTAAAACGAGAGAAAACCAAGTAGAGGCTTTCATTCCTGGCGTTGGTGTCGATTACAAATTTAATAAAGTGCTAAGTGTTTTTGGAGGCGTTCATAAAGGCTTTTCTCCTCCGGGATCAAAGGTAGATACCAAGCCTGAAGAAAGCATAAACTATGAGTTGGGTACGCGATATTCAGAGCGATCTTTGAGTGGCGAAGTGGTGATCTTCTTTAATGACTACAAGAATCTGCTTGGTTCAGACCTGGCTGCGGCTGGTGGCGGAGGTACAACGGATCAATTTAATGGAGGGGAAGTTCAAACAAAGGGTCTTGAGTTTCAGCTGAACTACAATTTGTTTGCTCTAACTACAATAACGAATTTCTCAATGCCAATATCATTGGTATATACGTACACCGATGCTAAGTTTCAAAACAGTTTTGATAGTGACTTTGAAGCCTGGGGTGAGGTTAAATCAGGTGATGATTTGCCTTACATTGCAAACAATCAGTTTTCTTTCTTGTTAGGATTGGAGCACAAGAGTTTCGGATTGAATTTTAGCGGTAAATACGTGGATGAAATGAGAACCAAAGCTGGAGAAGGTGATATGGATCCAATGTACAAGACAGATGCACAGTTCATAATGGATGCCAGCCTTTACTATAAAATGAGCAAATACGCCTCCCTGGTGCTAAACGTGACGAACATTAGCAATGAAGTCAATGTTATTGCCAGAAGACCGGCAGGACTTAGACCCGGTATGCCGAGAGCATTCATGCTTGGTTTAAAAATTGCGTTTTAGGCCTTCCCATCACTTCAATTACTCATATTTTGGGTATTCTTATTCGTTAAATATTTTATTCTAAATTTGAGGAGTACAAAATTAGACTGAAAGCACATGAACAAGCAAACTCCGAAGCAACTACCGAGATTGGTAGATGAGGATATTGTAACTACAAACAGGCCTAGAGTTGTAAGTAGACGATCAAATAGAAGGTTTGTTACTGTGGCAATTGCTCTGGGAATAACTGCGGTAGCAACTGTTACATCATGTAGAAAGGCTGATTCGAAATCTCTTTGTGATAGTAATGATTACACCAGTTACAGTGATTCGTGGGATGGTTATGATGCTAGCAGCTATGCAGATTCAAATTACTGTGATACAGATGATCGCCGTCTTATTTAGTACAAGCTGATTGTCGCCAGATTTTTTTGAAAGATGTTTTTGACGTTAACAGCCGGTTAACCTATCACTATTTCAAGTTAAGCCAATGGATCAATTTCAATTTGAGTGGATTATCGATCCAATTGGTGAAAAAGAATTTTATTCGAAATTCTACGAGAAGAAAATATGCAGAATTGAAAGAACCAATGCCGATTATTACAAGAGTCTGCTCTCTTTGGAAGTAGTAGATGAGGTTCTGCATTCCCAAAAACTTTCGTATCCCAAAATTAATATGGTTAACTCTGGCGTTGAAACGCCTATAGATGCCGAATTATTCACTTCATCTAATGGCGAGACGATCAACAGCGCGAAATTACTGAAGCAATTTGCTGAAGGGGCATCAATCGTATTATCGGGTCTGCACGATCACGTTTCCTCTCTGGGAACTTTTGTTGATTACATGTTTAAACACTTCTCGCATAAATTTCAGACCAATGTATATTTAACTCCTGCAAATTCACAGGGGTTTAAAACGCATTATGATACGCATGATGTTTTTATCCTTCAAATAGAAGGATCTAAGAAGTGGCGCATTTACAATAATCCTATCGAGTTACCCCTTCAGTCGCAGCCATATAACGATGAAGGTGAACCAGGAGAATTGCAAGAGGAGTTCATTCTAAATGCCGGTGATATGCTCTACATTCCGAGGGGAGTTATGCACGATGCTGAGAGCAATGAAGAAATTTCACTTCACATTACAGGAGGGCTGTTGGGCTATACATGGACAGACTTTCTAATTGAATCCATCCTACACTTGGCAAAGAGCGATGTTGAGTTCAGGAAATTCATCCCTATTGGTTTTGCCGTTCAGCAGAAAGATGATGAAGCAAATGTTCATTTTAAGAAACTGTTGTCAGCCTTAGCTGAAAGAGGTAAGCCTGAAGAGGGATTGGATCGGTTTTTTTACGAATTGATGGCAGACAAAGGCCCAAATTTATTGGGACAATTAAATCAAATAAATTTATTGCCTAAGATTTCGCTGGAGAGTGAGGTAATGGTGAGATCTAATTTAATTTATAAGGTAACCGAAAATGATGACAAAGTAATTATCCATTTGTTTGGGCAGGAGATAGAGTTCCCGGCTTTTACCAAACCTGTGATGGAGTTTATTGATCATCACAAAAATTTTAAAGTATCAGAAATACCCGATTGCATGGATCAGGAGGGCAAAGTGGTATTCGTAAAGAGATTAGTAAAAGAAGGCCTTCTATTCATAACCAATCATGGCACGACTGAAAAGCCTCTTCCTGAGCTTAGTAACTCGCTCAAAAGCTAGGCAAGAATTCCTCTTCCTTCTCTAACGATGAGTGGTTCTTCTCCGGTGCAGTCAATGATGGTCGAAGCAATGTTGTTTCCATAGCCTCCATCAATAGTGACCTCAACTCGATCTTTATAGCGGCTATAAATTGACTCAGGATCAGTAGTGTATTCCAATATTTCGTCCTTATCATGAATAGACGTAGAAACCAATGGATTGCCGAGCTCCTCCACCAGTTTCATAGCAATATTGTTGTCAGGTATTCTTATGCCAATGGTTTTTTTATTCCTCTTGAAAATTTTGGGCACATTGGCATTGGCATTGAGAATAAAAGTAAAAGGTCCAGGTAAGGACTTTCTCATCAGCTTGTAAGTAGCAGTATTTACATTTTTTGTGTAATCCGACAAATGGCTGAGGTTATTACAAATGAGAGAAAAGTTTGCTTGCTCAGGTTTCACTCCTTTTATCTGGCAGAGCCTTTCAACTGCTTTTCTGTTCAACATATCACAGGCAAGTGCATAAACCGTATCAGTAGGATAAATAATTACCTGACCAGCTTTGAGATGATCAATTGCAATACTAATCTCGTGCGGGTTAGGGTTCTCGGGATGAATTTTTAAGAGCATAGGCAAAATAATTTTCGAAGTTCTTATAAACTTACAAATTACTTCGTAAAAATCATTTCTTCAACGGTGCTTTTGTTACCCACTTTAATCTTAATCAGATAAGAACCGTTACTAAGACCATCAAGATTAACCTGATATTTTGATTTATTTGCCTGATTGCTGCTCATGAGCATTGTAGCCTCCTCATTGTGGTACATTACCTCTCCTGCCAGGTTGTATATGGTAATAGAAACCTTTTCATTTGCAAGATTTGGTACGTCTATGTTAATGATACCATCTGTAGGGTTAGGATAGATTTCCACCTGTGCAATATCCAGCTCTTCAATACCTACTGCTGATACCGTAATTTGAACGCAAGAAGTATCTGAACTACATGCACTTGCAGAAATCAAACACACAGTGTAAGTACCGGATGCGGCATAGGTATGTGAGGGGTTCTGCGACGATCCAAAGAATCCATCTCCAAAATCCCAGGACCAGCTACCTGAATTGAGTGATGCATCTGAAAAATCTAGAGTTAGAGCGGACGCACTGTAAGAGAAAAGCGCAACCGTTGCTGGACAGCTAGAAACGGTAATTGAGTCACAGAACACATCAGTACCGCATCCATTAGTAACCGTCAAGCACACGTTGTATGTTCCCGCGCTACTGTACGAATAAACCGGATTCTGAGCGTTGGAAGAGTTAAGGTCTCCAAAATCCCAAGACCAGCTCGTAGCATTTGTAGATAAGTCAGAGAAAGTTGCGGTTAAATCTGACGTCGTGCCGCTAAAAGAAGATGTTGGAGCAGCGCATGGAGCTACTGTAATTGTTGTACAAATAGAATCAGAGCTACATGGGTTGGTCGTTACCAAACATACGTTATACGTACCCGCAGCAGCATAGGTGTATGAAGGGTTGACCGTGCTAGAATTATTTCCATCTCCAAAATACCACATCCAGCTCGTTGCATCGGATGAGGCATCTGTGAACACCACCGTTAATCCAGAGTCTGCAAAATTAAATGCAGCCACTGTATTCTGGCAACTGGAACCCAATACTGTTACCGAATCACATAAGGAGTCGGAACTACAAGGGTTGGTTGTAACTAAGCATACATAATACGTACCATCGGCACCGTAAGTATGAACCGGATTCTGGGCGGTAGAAGTATTTGCATCCCCAAAATCCCAAAACCATGTAGTTGCATCAGAAGATATATCCGTAAACACTGTCTGTAGACCTACACTGTTGGAGGTAAATCCAGTAATCGTATTTTGACAACCTCCTGAAGCACTCACAATAATATTCATGCACAAGGTATCTGTGCTACACGTATTGGTGGTAATCAAACAAACGTTATAGATGCCATCAGCGGCATACGTGTAAACCGGGTTCTGGGCAGTAGAAGTCCCCATCCCATCTCCGAAATCCCACTCCCAGCTGTCTACATCTGAAGAACCATCAGTAAATACTACTGTCAATGCAACATCAATGGTCGTAAAAGATGCAACAGTGTTAACGCATCCTGCAATAGTAATAGTAACCGAATCACATAAGGTGTCGGAACTACATCCATTGGTAGCAATCAAGCAAACCCAATAAGTACCCGTTGATCCATATGTATGTGATGGATTTTGTAAAGTAGACAGGAAGCCGTCGCCAAAATCCCATAACCATGAGTCTGTATTTAAAGAGGCGTCCGTTGCACTCAGAAGTAGATCCGTACTTGTAGAACTAAATGCAGCTGTCGGTGGAACATCTACGGTAACGAGCACCGTATCTGTTACCTGACAACCATTGGTGTTCGTCACTTTAACGGTATAACTGGTGGTGGCAGTTGGATAAGCCAACGGGTTTTTAATATTTGGATCGCTCAATCCAGCAAATGGCGACCAGCTATATACTGATGTCGGCGTATTGGAATTCACATCTAGTTGTGCAGTGTCACCAATACATATAGTTGTGTCGTTCGAAGGCGTAATAAAAGTGCTGTCAATAAATATTGTAATGGTGTCGGTAGAGATACACCCATTGTCATCCATTGTTACCACATATGTTGCAGTACTATCTGGTCCGGCCCAAGGATTGTAAATGTTGGTATTTGACAATCCAGTTGCAGGAGACCAGGTATAAGAGGCGGTTGTATCTAGTGGCAGACACTCATTCCCAATGCGTACATCGTCGTAACGTGAGATGTAATTGTTGACATTGTATAAATGAACTTCCGATATATCAACAGAAGTTTGAGATCGGAAAGGGAAGCTAGGATATATCAATACCCCGTCAACATAGTAATCAAAGGTTCTCGCGGTATAGTTGATGTTCACAAATTCAAAATGATACCATTGCCCAACCACATATGGAGTATTCGCATCAACAGAACCACTTGCATAAAGCCTGTGATTTCCGTTGTAGGTGTACAAGAAAATAATTCCATAGTTGGATGTAATATTGGCATCACCAACACTAAAATATCCGTTATATGTAACGTTCTGACTAGGTTGCATATACACGCTAATGTAATCAGGTGTATCAGGAGTGAAGGTATATCTTAGTCCCTGGTTAAATCCACCCGATCCGTTTTGTTCAAGACTATAGGCGCCATTGGCCGATGTTGTGTTGACTACGCTATAGGTGTATGAAGAACCCAGTGTCCATTGGTTGTAGTTGCCAGCTTCAAAATCATCAAAGAAGATGTTATTGGAACAATTATTCAGATCGAGTTGCGTCGAGTCATTTGATCCACAAATTGCAATAGGGTCGGCACTTGCCGTTATGGGCACACCGTTCACTTCCACGAAAACGCTATCCATGCTTGAGCAGCCAATAGAGTCGAAGGCTTCGACATAATACATGATATCTGAGGTTGGATTTGCATTGGTCTTATTGCAAGCCGTACAGCTCAAATTAGTCGGCGGAGACCATAAATAAGTCACTCCACCAGAGGCGGTAAGCTGCACATCCAATCCGTAGCAAAACGAAGTATCAAGCCCGGCATTTGCTATAGGAACAGGATTAACTACAACCGTTAGCGTATCCGTAAATGTTCCGCATACGTTGTCAACTGTTACCTGATACAACGTGTTTACCACTGGAAATGCCAATGGCGTGGCAGCGGTCGAGTCAGTCAGTGTGTTTCCAGGTGTCCATGCATATGTCCATGTTGCTGTATCAGGTTGGCCCGGTGTTCCACTAACTGATAATTGTACTGAATCGTTAATACAGAAACTCGTAACTGGATCGATACTTATCGAATTGTTTGTGTCTACATAAACTATAACGGTGTCAGTGCTAGAGCAGCTGCCAATAGACGCAGACACAATATATGTAGTTGTAACGGTGGGGCTAGCCACAGGATTGAATATAGTTGAGTTGGACAAGCCCGTAGTTGGTGTCCATACAAACGCCAAGTTGGTGTCTATGCCATTGCAAGAAACTTCGATGTCGTCAATTGACCAACCCCAATAGTTGTTGAGAATGCCATCAATTGTGCTAAAGAAGAAACGAATTTGAATGTTGTTCCCATTGTAGGACGAGAGATCGAACTGATGCTGATGCCAGTTTAACATGGTCTCCCCAGATAGCTGAATATAATTCACAAAAGGACCACCATTCGTAGAGATTTGTATCCATCTTTGATCATAGAATGTACCTGTAGTTTCCGTTTGATAATAACCCATGAATGTGAACCAGGTTGTGTCAGTTGGCTGTGACCCAGTCAAGTCGATCGTTCCTGATGTGAGAGAACCTAAATTTGTTCCAGTATCATAGTTGTAATTGGGGCTTCCTGTGTTGTAGGTCCAGCTTGTGGTTGTACTGTTTGACAGCGTGGTTTCCATGTGCCACAGACTTGTCGAAGCCCAAGCTCCAGGGCCAGATTCGAAATCGTCTGTATAGGTAGCGCAGGCAAGCACGTTCAGTTGAACACTATCATTCGGACAGATCGTGTCTTTACTTGTTGTTGCAATAATTGGCTGCACGCTATCAACGCTAACCGTTAAAGAATCGATACTTGAGCATCCGGCACCCGATATTACATTAATTGAATACGTTGTTGTGCTAAGCGGACTTGCAATGGGGTTTGCGATGGTTGAATCACTGAGCGATGAACCAGGGCTCCAGAGATAGGTTACACCACCAGTGGCTAATAATTGAACCGCATCCCCTGGGCATATAGCAGTATCTGAGCTCGAAACAACCGGCAAAGGATTTACCGTCAGTACCATGGTATCTGCATCTGATCCGCATCCGTTTGTAGCAGATAATTCATAAGTCGTTGTAACTGATGGGGTGGCAATGGCATTGGCCAACGACGAGTCATCCAGCCCAGTCGCTGGGGACCATAAATAAGTCACTCCACCTGAACCGTTCAATGTAACAGAGTTTCCCTCACAAATTGTCGTGTCATTCCCAGCGCTTGCTACTGGAATTGCTGATGAAACAGTTACCACAACATCTGCGGAATCCAAGGTTCCTACTGAATCTGTAACTATAACGGTGTAAGTTGTTGTTGTGGTTGGACTGGCAACTGGGTTTTGACATGTTGTACAACTAAGACCAGCGCTTGGCGACCATGAAAACGTAAATGGAGGAATAAATCCCGCTGTAGAATCATTGACCAGGAGTGTTATTGTAGCTGAATCTCCTGAGCAAATCGCCACA
This sequence comes from Bacteroidota bacterium, assembly GCA_002401055.1. GTDB lineage: Bacteria > Bacteroidota > Bacteroidia > NORP154 > NORP154 > NORP154. Next base: position 365 of record NVRZ01000052.1, on the reverse strand, counting down.
TCACTTACCTCTAGGGCATTTAATCTAATTTCCGCACCTGTTACTGCAGTAGGCTGTAATGACACTTGGTTTCTTGTGTAGTAAAGTAAATCCGGATAACCATAATGATACCCTGCGAAGTTCGAAACCGGAAAAGTATTTTCGTTACAACTGTTGCAATACTGCAACTCAACATAGGTAAAATGCTGTCCAATTTGTGTGCTTGCCCCATAGTAATATCCAGAGGTTACGCTGTGTAGCGCAAGAACATAATCGTCTCCTTGGCTTACCCAGAAGGCCTGATTTAAACTGTCGTAGTTGTACACACCTGCTACACCTGGAGATACTTGGTATTGCTCTACAATATTTTGAGAGGCGTAATCAAA
>NVRZ01000051.1 GCA_002401055.1 Bacteroidota bacterium | reverse complement strand
TCCGCTTGAAGAATATAATTCTCTGTTATTACTTAAGAACTGAAAACTTTCCGTTCTTGATCACTTCACCGGATTTGTTTACTATTTGGTACACATACATACCATCCATCAAGTTTGAAACACTCATCGTATTCGAGCCGCTTTCAATATTAACATTCATGAGTAGTTTACCTGATATGTCATAAATATTAAAGAACTCAACATCCAAAACTGTTGAAACGATATGGATTTCGCCACTCGCTGGATTAGGGTACATGGTTACTTCACCTAGCACCACTCCATGTTTATCTATTCCAACAAACAATGTAACCTCAATAGAGTCCGTGATAGTACATCCATTAGCATCTGTTACAACAACTGCGTATATGCCAGCTGTTAAGTTAGTTGCTGTTCCTGCAGTTTGCACAGGACTGGTATTCCATGCAAATGTTGGAGACCCGGTTCCACCACCTGCTAACGCTGTTGCTGAACCCTGGCTACTTCCAGAATCAGGCATCATTGACAGACTAAGCACCAAAGCAGTTGGCTCGGCAATCATTGCTCCTGCTGCATAAGACGTATCTCCTGCCGCATCAATAACCATAATGTCATAGGTTCCAACACATAAGCCAGTGGCCATTGCATTGGTCTGCACAGGGGTAGTATTCCAAGAATAAGTGAATGGAGACGTTCCATTCATTACAGTAACGCTTGCAGTTCCATTACAATCCGAATTACACAATGCATCCGTTGTGGTTCCGATTGCCGTAACAATTTTATCTCCAAGCTTAAATTTAGCGGTGAGGGCATTACCACCAGCGCTATCCGCTACCACTTCCGCAACTGGAACAGATTCGCCATTTGTCCACCATTTATAAGTGTATGTCGTAGCAAGCAATGGATTTGTAAGACCCGGAGCAAGTAAATCCAGCACAGCAGAAGGGATTAAACTCCATCCAAAAGGCAAGGTAGCTACGAAGACAAAGCAATCTGCAGTATTAGAGCAGTAAATAAAAATACTGTCAATTGTACTTTCTGTATACAGTTGCCTAATTGTATTTAATGTAGCGCTTCCGGGTATCGTCAAGTTTCCATAAGCATCTACAACACTTGTCACATAACTATCGTGCACCAATCTTATTGAATCCAAATCCGGAACAGGCAGATTGAGAGCTGAAGTTGACATCGTTTCATCAAAACCGGAAGTATCAGTGAACATACTACCATGTGTAGATGGAAGGTTGAGGATAGTTTGTGGAGGAGAAAATGGTGCAACAACGGTCAAGCCAGCACCGAAAGGATCATCTCCAGCGTATCCATCGGTTACAAGCATCATGCTGTCAAGTGTTTGAAAGATTATTGGTTGAACTCCATCAATCGCCAGGTTTGAATTTGGAAAATCCGTAGCATTCGGAGTTGTAGAAGGGTCCACATACCTCAAAGTTTCAAACTGATCTGGTTGCAAGGAAGAGAAATCCCACGTTTGGGCTCCTGTATCTCCAACCATTATAGAAGTAGGTAGAATAGTATCAATGCCCATCACAACTGTGTCGCCAACACTTGGCATATCCATTGAATCAACACTGATTTGAGCCTTAGAGGTTACAGATAACATTGCGACAGTAACCAGAGAAAAAAGTAATTTTTTATACATGATAAAGGTTTTGGGGTTATTTATGGATTGCAAATTTATGAATAAATAAATTATGGGGCAATTGGACGAACATATTTACTCAAATCCCAGCACGCAGAACTTGCCTCTTTTATCAAATCCATCTGAAGAACCTATGATATGGTATAAATAAACGCCTTCTTTTAGTCCCCCGACATAAATTGATGAGGTTGTTGATGAAAGTATATTTTCCGAAATTCTCTTACCTGACAGATCATATATTCGAAATACAACCTCTCCACTAATACGAGTTGTAATGTTCAAAAAATCGTAGGTTGGGTTTGGATATACTTTCACTCCTTGAAACAATATCATTTCACCACTTACAGTTATTGAGCAGCCATTTGCATCTACAACATTAACCGAATATGTATTTATTGAGAGTCCACTTGCCACATCAATGTTACCACCCCCTGCCAAACTATCCCATTGAAAGGTATAAGGAGGAGTACCATCAATAGCCTCAATCCTCATTTGCCCATCTGAACAATCGAGGCATGAAACGCCTGAAGTTCTTATAATTCCAGTCAGCTGTGTGTTATTCTGAACAACGAATGGAATATTCACGTATGCTCCCATCGAATCAGACACCCTGACAAAATAATTTCCTACGCAGAGACCTGAAGCAGACTGGGAAGTTTGTGAAGCAGGATCTGACCACAAATAAGTAAAAGACGATTTAGCATTAACGACCGCAACTATAGCATCGCATGAATCAAAGCATTGCGTAATCACTGGCAGTTGCAGATTCGCATCAAAAGGGACCACAAATTCGATACGCTTTGCATTGTCACCAACATCTACCTCCATATCAATGATTGGAAATCCAACTTTTGGGCTGTCCGTCCACCAAACATAGTTGTAGGAAGTTTCAGTCTCATTTGCCAATTGATTCGAATACAAAACTGCGTTTAACAAATACTTTATCCCTACCAACTCATAATTAACGGTCTCCACTACCTTCTGGCGAAGCACGGTAACTGTATCAAGCGGCATGATCATCGTTCCATGCGCATCAAAAACCGTCTGAATCTGAATCGTCCCAGTTAAAAAGATCGAGTCATAACTGTCAACACCAACAGACTCTCCAGTTACGACCTCATTCAAAGTTGCAATTTCACTGGTAGAATTTAAATAGTTTGCAGGTAATCCTATCAGAGTCAGGGATGGTTGAACCCGCACCGTTAGAAACACCTCGTTATTAAAATAATCTGAGGCTACACCGTTAAAATAGATACCTGAGGTATTTTTGGTATAGTACTCATAGCCATCATCATTTTGTACGCATAGATTCGCAGAGGGAAAACTTACGGTATAAGGTGTTGCAGAAGGATTTACAAAATTTAAAGAATCAAAATTCCTGTTGTATAGAAGTGAAAAATCCCAGGTATTTGCTCCGGGACTTCCCGGATTAATGGACGGATCCAAACTGTAATCCCGAGCCCAGTATATAGTTGTATCTACATTAATCATATCTGAATACGTCAGCGATATTTGTGCAAACGTTGAGTATGGGATTAAGAACACCGTTAAAAGAATACATATCAGATATCTCATCTGGCTTCTTTACTTATTAAATCGATCTATACGTTTGGTTATTAAACAAAATTAGACAACTAGATAATACAGCGCAATCAAAGCGGTAATTCCTTTCAGGAAAACAATTTTTCCTAATTATTCAGTCCGTTGGTTGCAGCATGGAGAATCATTACATTTGCCGCATAAATCGTACCGTAATATGTACACCAAACGTCAAAACAAAGTTTCCAGAATGTTGCAAAAGGAAATGGCGTTAATATTTCAGAGTTCGGGATTAAGTATACGCAAAGAAATAATGATCACTGTTTCATTGGTAAGGGTGAGCCCCGACCTCTCTATTGCTAAAGTATACCTAAGTATTTTTGCCGTAGGATTAGAACCACTAAGTTCTGCTGCAATGGAAATAAAAGAAACTGCGCTGAAAGAAGTTAATCGACATACAATAGAACTGCGAAAAAAGCTTGCAGCAAGAGTAAGAAACCAACTAAAAGCGGTACCGCAGATTAAATTCTTCCTCGACGACTCCATCGATTACGATGAAAATATTGAGAATCTCATAAATCTTAAATAATACTGTTAGTTTAAGCCATATCATGGAATACGACCCGATAAAAAAAGGTTTAGGGAACATTTTCAATAAGACTCCTTTTCTACGAATTTTGTTTTATAAACTTTTGGATTTACTCTTGCTAAGGAGCTGGCACGTACATAAGGAACTAAGAAGATGGACCAAAGCACGAAAGAAGTCCGTCGGATTGTACTACAAAACTCATATTCTGGATGCCGGAGCGGGATTTGGCCAGTACACCTATTATCTCTCCAATATAAATTCTAGCTGGAACATACTATCGATAGATGTGAAGCAAGAGCAAGTTGGCGACTGCAATAATTTTTTTCGATCTATTGGAAAAACATCCGTACTCTTTAAAACAGATGACCTCACCACCTTTAAAACAGAAGGATGTTTTGACCTGGTATTGTGTGTTGACGTGATGGAGCACATACTTGAGGACGAACTTGTTTTCAGAAATTACTATGCCTCAATGAAAGAAGGTAGTATGCTGTTAATTTCAACACCTTCAGATCAAGGTGGCTCGGATGTGCAAGGTGATTCAGAAGAATCTTTTATAGAGGAACATGTACGAGACGGATATAATATTGAGGATATATCGAACAAGCTTAAAGCAGCCGGATTTACTGAGGTGGATGCGCGTTATTCTTATGGGACTCCAGGAAAGATTTCATGGAGGCTTTCAATGAAATATCCAATTCTTATGTTGGGCATTAGCAGATTGTTTTATATCATTTTGCCCTTCTATTATCTGATAACGTACCCACTTTGCTATTTTCTCAATTATTTGGATACCGCTATTGTGCAGAGTACTGGCTCTGGGCTTATTGTTAGGGCTTGGAAATAAGGCGGGCCCATGGCCACTTGGGCATTTGAGAAGTGTAAAGCACGATACTCCCTAATTTATTTTGAATGTTCTTTTTTGCAAAAGGCAAAGTGAAAAATGCAAAAGTGAAAAGCGCCAATATTGATGGCGTGATATTACCACATTTAATTTGTGATTTGCAGTTTAATATTTGACTTTTGATTTTAATTATTTAGCCTTGAACATTATTATCATGAGACTCCCTTTATTCATCGCTCGCAGGTATCTGTTCTCCAAGAAATCTCAAAATGTGGTGAACATCATTTCGGGATTCTCAGTGGTCGCCGTCGCTATAGGTACTCTGGCACTTGTAGTTGTTCTATCCGCATTTAATGGATTAGAAAATCTGGTCATTTCACTTTTCGACGCATTTGATCCGGATATTAAAATAACAGCAGTTGAAGGAAAAACTTTTAATGCCAGCACTTTTCCGAAGGAGCAATTAAAAAAGCTGGATGGTGTAGCCTATTATGTAGATGTGGTTGAAGAAAACGCATTGCTGGAATATCGCAAACAACAATATATCGGTACCGTTAAGGGTGTGGAGGATGACTTTTTGAAAATGACAGGGCTTGACACAATGATGACTGCTGGAGTATTAAAACTTCTAGAATATGATGTCCCCCAGGCTATTGTCGGTCAGGGAATTGCCAATTCTTTGGGAATAAGCGTTAACGATCAATTCAATCCACTTACGATATATATGCCGAAACGTGGATTAAAAAAGACAATTAACCCCAATGATGCGTTCATTACAAAAAAGATCCATACCAGTGGGGTTTTCTCTATTCAAAAAGATTTCGATATAAAGTATGTGCTGGTTCCATTGAGTTTTGCCAAAGATCTGTTGCAATACGATCAACAAATATCTTCCGTAGAAATTGCGGTTGGTGCCAAGGCAGATTTAACCTCAGTTCAAGAAGAAATTAAAGCAATCGTAGGGCCAAGTTTTACCGTGGCCAATCGTTATGAACAACATGATTTTCTTTATAAGATAATGAAAACCGAAAAATGGGCAGTGTTTCTCATTCTTACTTTCATATTAGTTATTGCAACATTTAATTCAATGGCATCTCTTACCATGATCATTATGGATAAGAAGAAAGACATCGGAATTCTGTGGAGCATCGGGGCAGAAATTTCCGTGATCAAGCGTATTTTTTTTAATGAAAGCATGATGATCACTTTTCTTGGAAATATTTCAGGAATAATAATCGGATCCATAATTTGTTATTTACAACAGAACTACGGATTGGTAAAACTCGGAGAGAATTTTGTGACGGATTCGATTCCTGTTTCCTTACAGGCACCTGATCTAGTTTATATTTTTGTAACAGTAACGGTAATCGGATTGTTGGCCAGTTGGTTGCCGATTAGCAGAATCTCTACAAAGAGTATCAGCGTATCTTAGAGGTACCTAGGCAACTTCGGCATAAGATAGTTTTTGAAGAATGTCATCCAGAACCATATGTAATTTATCGAGCTCATCGGTGGTTACAAGCTGCATTCTATATTCTTTCGAATTCGCAAAGCCTTTGAAATAACTTGAATAATGTCGTCTCATTTCGAGGATGCCCCGTCTTTCACCTTTCCATGCAACTGATTTCATCAGATGTGATCGACACACAGACACTCTGCTTTCAATGGTAGGAGGAGGCGGTAACTCTCCATGTTTTATGTAATGCTTGATTTCGCTAAATATCCATGGATATCCAATACTCGCCCTTCCAATCATCACGCCATCTACACCATATTTCTCTTTTACTTCAATCACCTTCTCAGCGCTCTCTATATCGCCATTACCGAACACAGGAATGTGCATCCTGGGATTATTCTTCACTTCACCAATTAACGTCCAATCAGCGCTTCCTTTGTACATCTGCTTCCTTGTTCGCCCATGTATGGAAATCGCCTTGATACCAACATCCTGAAGCCTTTCAGCTACGTCTACAATATATTTAGTTTGTTCATCCCAACCCAGCCTGGTTTTAACTGTAACCGGCAATGAAGTAGATTTAACTATAGCAGAAGTCATCTCTACCATTTTAGGTACATCAAGCAAAATGCCAGCTCCAGCCCCTTTACAGGCGACTTGTTTTACGGGGCATCCATAGTTGATATCTATTAGGTCAGGCTTTGCCGCATCAGCAATTTCAGTTGCCCTTTTCATCGACTCAATTTCACTTCCGAAAATTTGAATACCAATGGGCCGTTCATATTCGAAAACGTCCAGTTTCTTCATGCTCTTTGCAGCGTCTCTTATCAAGCCCTCTGAAGATATAAACTCGGTGAACATCAGGTCAACGCCCTGCTCCTTGCACAATGCACGGAATGGCGGATCACTAACGTCCTCCATAGGGGCGAGCAAGAGGGGAAATTCCCCCAAATCGATATTTGCTATTTTTACCACAGCGATCTTTTATAGATGCAAAATTATCACTTTTTAAGTTACAATTATGGAAGTCTCATCAGGAGCACTAAATACTGCACTTAAACTTGGTGCTATATTCACTTACATATTCATCATCGGATTACTCGTTGTACTCTCTGCTGGAGAGACTATTTCCTTAGACGGATATGATAAGAGTGACCTGATAATTCTAAAGCTAAGCCAAATTGTAAGTTCAGTTCTGATATTTATCGCTCCTGCAATCGCATTCGTTTATCTATTAACTCCTGAGAAGTTGCGCTATTTCCAACTTCATTCAGTTCCAAAACTGTCATCTGTCGTTTTTTCTGTTCTGCTCATGTTGGCATCGCTACCATTAATCAATTGGATGATTGAATTAAACAGCACCATGGCCTTCCCTGATTTTTTAAAAGGAGTAGAGGAATGGATGCGAAGTGCAGAGGCCAATGCCGAGAAACTAACGGAAATATTCTTGCACATGGACTCTACAATGGACTTGCTACTCAACTTATTTATGATTGCACTGGTGGCAGCGGTGAGTGAAGAGTTGTTTTTTCGAGGAATAGTGCAAAAGGCCATATATGAAGCAAGCAATAATGCACACTTAAGCATTTGGATAGCTGCCATTCTGTTCAGTGCGATCCACGGACAGTTTTACGGATTCATTCCAAGAGCGATATTGGGCGTGTTGTTTGGCTACCTCTTTGTGTGGAGCGGTTCACTTTGGCTTCCAATGATATGCCACTTTATAAATAACGCAGCGGCAGTCATCTTTTCATACCTAATAGAAAAGGATTTAATTGATTTTGATGCGGATAATGTTGGAACACTTGAAGGCGAAACCATATTGCTCTTGACAAGTCTCGCTATCGTTTCAGGGTTAATCTTCCTGATCTACAGAAGAGAAAAAATATTTATTCGGCAGTAATATCTGTGCCTTTCTTGGTGGAGTAATTAACTTTAAGAGCATTCAACTCTCTCAGCTCTTGCTTAACATCAGTTACAATACCCATTTTAACCGTTTTATCAATCTTTAGAGATGTAGTCATAAAAGGTACTTCCTTTTCACTTCTTGCCTCTCGCTCTGCAATAATGAACTCGCCTAAATCCGAAACAGTTGCAAAAGCATCATTAAGTTGAATCCTCGGTTCGGTACCAAAAGTAGCCGCCAAACCTTTTATTGGCGGACCAATAAAAATGTAACTCACCAATGACTTTTTTTCTAGCTTTTTTACTTCAGTAGCAAATGGTTGTTGAACAACCACTTTTAGACTAACCTCACGCATAACAGTGGTTACCATGAAGAAGAACAAAAGCATAAACACTATATCCGGCAGCGAAGCAGTAGATATTTCGGGGGTTCCTCCTTTATCTTTTTTTCCAAATTTTGACATCGCTTCCTCCTAAAATTAACTATTAATATTTCTCGGTTCTGCCTCTGAGATCATCATTGGAATCGCCCTACGAACAGCTTTTGCTTGATCCTTATTGAGCAACTTATACTTCTTACCAAATGTTTGCATCGCCAAGTCATCTCTAATTTCACGATAGGCTGCCACCAATTCATTTTGCACCCGTATATACATGTCGTAGGACGTTCCCCTGTCATTTTGAAGCGAAACTACTCCCTTTGATACCTCATATGTGCCAATCATATCTATCATAGCAGGATCTTTCTTAGCCGATAGGTTCGCCTTGTTGTATGGATTGGTAACAAACTCTTTGGCTTTCACTCTCAATGTACTCAAGCTTCCAATTTCTCCCTCAACCAATAATTGGTCATTTCTATTCACCAAAACGGTGAATACATTTCTCTCCTTAATCGGAGGGGGCTTGGGAGCTTCAGGATCCAACGGAGGCGGGAGCTTTCTCAATAATCCTGAGTCAACATCCATTGTAGTAGTAACAAGAAAAAATATGAGCAGCAAAAATGCGATGTCCGCCATGGATCCCGCATTAATCGGTTCTGCTGTTCTCTTGCTCCTTGCCATTTTACTTAATCATTTTTGAAATCGACGAGAAAATAATTGCACCGACTGCACCAGCCAAAAGCAGGTAAGAGCCTATAATGCCCATCCCTACCAGTCTGGATATTCCCTCATCTACACCCTCTCGGATGAATACATCAGTAAGTTCACCTGATGCAAGTCCGTACGATATTCCAAAAATCACCGCAATACCTCCAACAGATATAAGCATATCCTTGGCTCCTTTCGGGTTTTGAACAACATAGATTATTGGAAAAACAATGGATGCGATGCTGGCGATACCAACCAAGAAATAAGTCCACACAAGAAGAATACCGTGATCAATCCACCCTGCTACGAACACCACGATCAATAGAACGGATATTCCCATTAATGCATAAAGTAATATTGAAAGCGGTTTTGCTATGCTATCTTTCATAGGATTTAGTTGTTTGAAGTTCCACTTTTCATTAATAAGTCAACCATTGATATAGATGCATCCTCCATATCGTTGACCAGCGAATCCACTTTTGAAACGATATAGTTATAGAATATTTGAAGGATGATCGCAACGATCAAACCAAATACTGTTGTTAATAGCGCCACTTTAATACCATGAGCAACCAAGCTAGGAGAGATATCTCCAGCAGCCTCAATTGCGTCAAACGCACCAATCATACCAATTACAGTTCCCATAAATCCAAGCATAGGCGCAAGTGAGATAAACAATGCAATCCATGACAAGCCTTTTTCCAAGAGTCCCATTTGCACACTACCATAGGCGACAATAGTTTTTTCAACCACGTCAATTCCCTCTTTGGCCCTGTCTAAACCTTGATAGAAAATACTTGCTACAGGTCCTTTTGTATTTCGGCAAACTTCCTTGGCAGCATCAACTCCTCCCGAGTTAAGAGCACCTTCGATTTCTCCTAGCAATTTCTCTGTATTTGCAGTAGCCAAATTGAGATAGATGATCCTTTCAATAGCCAAAGCCAAACCAAGAATAAGACAAAGCAGAACAACTGCCATGAATTCCGCACCACCCTCAATAAATTTCTGTTTTACCACCTGATGAAAAGATCGCTCCTCTTCCACTTCCGCTTCTTCAGTAGCCATTTGCTCAGGTTCTTCTGCCTCTACTGGCTCTGGTTGCTCTTCGCTTATGATAATCGTGTCACCGTTATCACCTATTACCATCGTTGTGATAATTCCAGTCTCCATACTTTCAACAACAACAGTGTCAGAAGCCGATTCTTCGTCTTGCCCGTATGTAATTCCACCAAAAGAAAGTAACGTGGCAATTGTAATTAATGCAAATACTCTTTTCATAATAATCGTTTTGTATTGAATTTATACTACTAATGTTAAATCATTTCAAATAAATACTGCGGAGAGAGAGGGATTCGAACCCTCGGTACCCTTGTGAGGCACACACGCTTTCCAAGCGTGCGCCTTCGACCACTCGGCCACCTCTCCAAAAATGGAGAAATGAAAGCTCTCCTATTCTCTCTTTATCAGAAACTGTACCAGTCTCAAATAAACAGGCGACCAAAGTACAAAAAAATAAAATATTCAGAAAAATAATTTGGGGCTCCTTCATCTAGTAATAACGAGTCTTTAACACTCCTATCTTTTCAAGGAAGGGTCTGCCTTAATTGCCTTATTAATGTACGCTTCTCCCAATTTTGTATTACCGATGTTATTGTACGTAATTCCCAAGTTAAGAAGCGTATTGGCATTCGTCGGTTCTTTGCGAATGACCTCAGAGAAAGCATCAATTGCTAATTGGTTTTGTCCTTGCATCGAATAAATTATTCCCAACTTATTCAGAACATCAATATTCCCAGGACTAAGCTCCAGGGCCTTTTTTAAATACTCTAATGCAGTTACATTATTGTGCAAGTCTCGGCCATATACTTGCCCCAATTTCAAATACAACCTATAATTGTTTGGCGTATGCTTAATAAGCAAACCATAACTTTTAACCGCCAATGCGGAATTTTTATTTCTTACACCAAGGTCTCCAACGTGTTCTATATTGTTCACCGCAAAGGAGTAATTTGGGCGCAATTTCAGGCAACCTTCAAAATACAGCAGGCTATTTTCATATTCTTCAATTTGATAATAGGCATTACCCATCAGCAGCATTGGTTGGATATATGAAGGATACAGCACAAGAGATTTGTTCAGATATGTTATCGCCTGAATGATCGTATTTCTCTTTACAGCATCCTTTTCATTTTCCGCTCGATTGATCAGCGACAACCCTGCAGACATATTCGCTTTTGCACTGTTTGGAGAGTTCACCACATCCGCCAGAGCCAGGCTCAAATCGTTTTTCCAATCCATATTCCTGCTAACTGTTTTATAGGAATATCCGACCAGCATGAGTATTAAGATGGAATTGACAAGAAGCATGTTATTCTTGTTTCTGGGTATGTGTTTATAGATTCCGAACGTAAACGCAATTCCGAGAATTATTGCGAAGCCAATGGTCGGGAAATACATAAAACGCTCATTCATAAATGAACCTATGGGAAAAACCACATTGGATACGACCGAAAAGGTAGCCAAGTAAAAAGCAATTCCGTAAAATGAAGGCTTCCTGGTTTTAAAACCAAGAATTGTCCAGAACGCCATCAAACCATAAATAAGAAGCGACAACAGTACCCAAATGTTACTCCATCCTACAATTGGAATATGAAATGGATAATAATCATGAGTTAGGGGATGAGGGAAAAAAAGAAGTTTTAAATAAATCCCAAACGTGTAAAAGATGGTAGCGAACTTATCTGACGTACTGGAATTAACGAAAGGGTTATTCATCAGCTCAGTAGCTTCAGCAGTGTCTGGAATTCCAAGTAGAGAGAACCGAATAGCAATGTAAACCGCCGATATTCCTACCAGCGCCAATGCAGACCTCATGTTATCCTTGAATGAGTAGTTGGTGAAATAATGGACGGTTACAGGAATAACAAACAAGAAAGTAATCGCATTCTCTTTTGAAAACAAGGCCAGAAAAAGACACATTAAGCTCAACAGCATATGCTTTATCACTTTTGTATCCAGCCATTTTAGAGTAAAGTATAAGGCTCCCAAAGAACCCAATAAGCTCAGTATTTCATCCCTTCCCTTTATATTGGCTATCACTTCAGTGTGCAATGGATGAGCAACATAAATCGCCGCGATAATCAACGGTGTTGTTAGATACCACGGATTGTCAAGTTTATCTGGTAGCACCATCTTCATCAATGTAAAAAGTAGCATTCCAGTTAATGCATAGAGCAGTAAATTTATGAGGTGACTCATAAAAGGATTCTTTCCAAACAGCTGCCACTCAATAGCAAAAGTGACCAATGACAACGGGCGGTATCTTTTACCCGTTACAAGATTTTTTTCCTTGCCATAAAATCCAACAAAAACATCCGTTGTTAACAAATCTGATATGCCTGAAAAACCTTGTGTTGTAAACTGATTTTCTGTGATAACGATCTTATCATCTAGCGTATATTTATGACCCAGAGTATTTGCGTAGAGACCAAAGGCCAACAAAAAAATCGCAATATATTCTTTGCTCAAATTCACACCTTAAATATTTCGATACTATTTTCTGTAGTCACTTTTGCAACCTCCTCTATACTACAACAATGTAGTTCCGCTAACTTATTTGCCACTTCTATTATATAAGCACTTTCATTTCTTTTTCCTCTGTATGGTGCTGGTGCCAGGTACGGGGAATCTGTTTCTAAAAGCAAGTGCTCCAAAGCAATTTGTTCAACCACTTTGTCCACACCTGCATTTTTAAATGTCAGGACCCCTCCAATTCCCATCTTAAATCCGCCATATTCAATTATTCTTTTTGAATCGTCTATAGTACCCGTAAAACAATGAAATATTCCAGACAATTGTTCATCATTCAAATGATCTATGATATTGAATATTTCTTGAAACGAGTCGCGCGCATGAATAACGATTGGAAGCTTGAGCTCCTTTGCCAACAAAATCTGCTGCCTAAAAGCATCCTCTTGCTCTTTAATAAAGGTTTTGTCCCAATAAAGGTCAATCCCAATCTCTCCAACCGCACAATAACTACCCGCTTTAAGTTCCGCTTTTATTATATCGAGCTCTTCCAAGTAGTTGGCTTTTACTGATCCTGGATGTAGTCCCATCATGGGAAAACACTGTGCAGGATATTTCTGAACAAGATTATTCAAAGCCTCGATAGTAGTACTATCAATATTAGGAAGGAATATACGTTCTACACCTTTCTGAATTGCATTGTCAATCACTTGATCAATGTCTTCATCAAACTCTTCGAGAAACAAATGCGTGTGTGAATCAGTGAGTAGCATGGCACAAAAATAGAAAAACACAAAAGTTTATTTTAATTTACTTTTGTTTTGTACCTCAGACTTATGGCGCAAAAAATATTGATAATCAGGTTCAGTTCTATTGGAGACATCGTTTTAACCACTCCTGTTATCAGATGTCTGAAAACGCAATTGAAAGATGAGGTTGAAGTACATTATTTAACAAAAACCAGCTTCAAGTCACTTCTTACTTCCAATCCACACTTAGCTGCGGTACACAGTATCGAGAAAGATTTATCAGAGATCTCTGAAAATCTGAAAACAGAAAATTTCGATCTAGTAATTGACCTGCACCACAATTTACGCTCGGCAATTGCAAAGAAAATAATAGATAAAAAATCCTTTTCATTCAAGAAAATTAACATTCAGAAGTGGCTCAAAGTGAACTTTAAGATTGACAAGCTACCTGATGTACACATAGTTGATCGTTACATGAAATGTGTTGAGTCATTGGGAGTTGTGAACGATGGTGCAGGCTTGGATTATTTTATTCCAACTGAGGACGAAGTTGATATTACTACCCTCCCATCAAATTATCAAAATGGATATTTGGGATTTGTAATTGGCGCCAAACATTTTACCAAAATGATGCCAACAGAAAAAATTATTTCCATATGTCAAAAAATAAAGAGTCCCGTAGTATTGTTGGGTGGACCCAGCGATATCGAGAGGGCGGATTCTATTGCCAAAGAGCTAGGCGACTCAGTTTACAATGCCTGTGGCAAATACAATATCAATCAATCCGCATCATTGGTCAAGCAGGCCAACAAGATTATCACGCATGATACCGGACTCATGCACATTGCAAGCGCATTTAACAAAGAAATCATTTCCGTTTGGGGTAACACAATTCCAGAATTCGGAATGTATCCATATTTACCATCCGGAAATTCGAAATCAACAATCATTGAAGTCAACGACTTAGGTTGCCGGCCATGCACGAAAATTGGCTACGACAAATGTCCGAAAAGTCATTTTAAATGTATGGTGGATATTGATGTTGAAGCAGTGATAAATGTGGCGAACAAATAGTTGAAAGTCGCCCGACGCCCAACGTCATACATCGAATAATTTCTTCAATTCTGTAGCATCTCCAGGCTTCATTTTTCCGCCTAATATCTGGCTTAGTTGGCGTCTACGAAGCGCTCCTTCGTATCGCTTTTTTTCAAGCTCAGTTTTTTCCTGATATTTTGTAAGTTCCTTATGTCTGAAGTTAGAATTATCATCAGTCATAATCTTGCCATCAAGTGCCATCATTGAGCCGTCCTTAAGGATTACAAGAGGGTTAATCTCTGTCAATTCCGCTTCCTTCTCTATAGTTAATTTTGATAGTTTTTGCAGAATGTCGACAAAGTGAGTAACTGAATTTTCATCAAGACCAATTTCCTTTGCCACTTCTTCAGCAACTTTTTTTGAAACATCACCTAAACCAATTTCTCGTATTACCTGGTTCTTCACTGATTCGATTTCAAAGACAGCTCCACAAAATCT
>NVRZ01000050.1 GCA_002401055.1 Bacteroidota bacterium | reverse complement strand
TAGAGTACGCCCCACTTTAAGCCGCATTGAAAACTGCCGCTTCCAGCTGGTCGTATACGCCTGTTCCAGATCAGGTCTGTTCAAATTACCCTTAAGAAAACTCACTATTATCGGAAATGCCAAGGCGGCGGAGTGCAATGCCATGCTCATCCCATTACCACAGAGAGGAGTGATCAATCCTGCTGAATCACCAGCCATTAGCACATGATTCTCTACAGGAAGTTTTCGACCAAAATTAACCTGCGAAATCACCAGGGGATCATCATATAGCGACGGGAAACTCGACATGTAATCCTTCAGAATCGGATTTTTATATAGAACCCCTTCCTGCATGGTCTTAATATCGCCTCCATATTCCTGAAGATTAGAGGCAGTTGTCAGATAGCACATGCAGTACCTATCTTCTCCTTCCACCTTAGATATTCCGCAATAACCGTCCTTAAATATGTGTAACTCAATCGTATCGGCTGGTAAATTCGCTTTCACATGATACTTGACCGCAATGAAGTTGCGCTTGGAGGGCAAGGGTTTTTTAATGAAGGGCCGATTCATTTGCTTGTCAATGGCCGATCGCTTGCCAAAGGCTCCAATCGCTGTTTTGGCGCTAAACTTATTATCTGAAGTTGTAATCTCATGAAGATCATCCTGAAAATCTAGCTTGGTTACTGCTGTATTCTCCCTTACCTCTACCCCACTTTGTCTCGCAATCTCTACTAGCTTATGATCCAGCAGGTACCTAGATATGCCAAAACCTCCGAGTCCAAGCTGGAAAGCCCTGCTATCTCCATTGGAAGTAGATATATTTAACTTGTTGATGGATGGAAGCCGTAGTTCATCAATATTCAACCCTAGCGATACCAAAAACTGCCGCGATTCGTTGGATATAAACTCCCCACATACCCGATGAAAAGGGTACTTATTCTTCTCAAAAAGAATCACCTTTTTACCCTGCCTAGCAGACAGAATTGATGAGGCTAGACCCGCGAGCCCTCCTCCGATTATTGCTACATCATATTTGTTTTCAGACAAGCCCTTGGATTATTTTCTGATCACAATTAGATATCGAAATGCCCACTTCCACTCTACAGTGTGTTGCTCAATGTCACATCCGTCTAATAATTCAACCAGTTCCGGCTTAGTAAAACCTCTTAGTACTGACAAAGGCGCATCGTTGAGTACGTATTTCGATTTAGACAAAATACGGGTCAGAAACAAGATACTGTAGTAGGCCAAGGGATGCCGGTGTAGGTCGTTGATCACAACGCCTATTTTCGCCATTCTATGCATAGTTTTGATCAGCGATTTCAGCGTTTCACCATAGAGATGATGGCAAAAGAGTGAACATATGGCTATATCGTACTCATTTTCCCATTTGGGTAACTTTTCAAAATCCGATTGAATTAGAGTCCAGTTTTCGATTTCAGCGCAATAAACACTTGCATATTGAATAGCGTCCTTCAAAATATCTACTCCCGTTAGTTCTACCTTATAGCCATTTCTCTTTGCCCAACCATTGATTGCCAATAGTGTGTCGCCGCCACCGCAACCCAGATCAATAACCTTATAAACCTTTGACTTATCAGTGATTAAACTCTGTATGCCCTGTAACGTGGCACTGTGCCCACCAAGCATTCTGTTGATCTTATCCAGCTCAAACAAGTTTCGAAATAGGTCTTGCTGCGGAATATCAGGCTGATCCAGAAGCTCGTCTTTGACAGAACGATATTTAAAGGAAGGTGACAAGATCAGTTTGCGGTTGAAAGAACGGCTGATTCCATGGTGATGCCAGGTCCAAAACCAGCTGCAAAAACATTTTGAGGTTTGCTCCAGTCAATGCGGTTATCCCATATCTCCTTGAGGACAAATAAGATGGTCGGTGAAGACATATTACCATATTCGGCAAGAACTTTGTATGAAGGCTCTAAAGCTCCATTTTGCAATTCAAGAATACGGTGACATACTTCTAGAATCTTGCTTCCTCCTGGGTGAATTGCCCAATGATCAATGGATTCATTTTCTAAATTTAATCGGCTTAAACTGGATTTAACCAAAGGCCCAATCCCTTGATCCACCAGATCAGGAATATAGGATGATAACCTCATTAAAAAACCCTTTGAGGAAATTTTCCAGGCCATATCCTTATTACCCTTGTGAAGCACGTGAGTACAAAAGGATTCCAACTTCAGTTGCTTCTC
The DNA here is from genome assembly GCA_002401055.1 of Bacteroidota bacterium. Lineage (GTDB taxonomy): Bacteria > Bacteroidota > Bacteroidia > NORP154 > NORP154 > NORP154. The sequence goes on along the minus strand of NVRZ01000050.1, from coordinate 13,085 downwards.
AAAAGTCTCAGTAGCAAAATCATCAGGTGTTACCAATACAGCAGCTGCGCCGTCGCCAAAGATCGCATTGGCCAGCAAGTTGTCCTTGTCAATTTCTTTTTGGAAATGAATGGTACACAATTCTACGGATACAATCAGTACTCTTGCCTCCTTCCTAGATCGGCATATGTCGTCCGCCATTTTTAAAGCGTGGAAAGATGCATAACAGCCAATAAAATTTACGCCAAATCGCGATATCTCAGGAGCCAACTTTAGATAATCTGACAATTCTATTTCCAACCCTGGTGCCGCCAGCCCAGTACAACTCACGGTAATCAAATGAGTAATGTCGCCTAAAGCAATTTTTTTGCTGGTGTTGCTATTGGCTTCTTTCATGCATTCGGCTATCGCAGCAATCGCCAAAGGCAATACCTCCTTGTTATACAGCTCCATTCTATCATCTACTGACGGTACTATATCATCATCCTTAAAAAGCACCTTAGCCCCTTTGGTATCCTGATAATCTGGAATAACAGAATAACGGTTTTTAATCTTTGTTTTTTTATAGAGCAAGTCTATTTCCCGCGACTTACCATTCAATCCAAAACCCAATTCTGAAGTCATATAAGCGGCTATTTCTTCTTGCTCATACTTATATCTTGGGATGGCGGTCGCTAAGGCTACTATTTTGCTCATTCTACGGGGGTTATCAGATCAAAAGTACATGTTTTTAGGGAATAATGATTAGTTTAGACTGACCTGCTACACCCGAAATTTTGATGAAAAAAACAATTGACTCACTCATCCTTCTTCGCATTCCATTTTCCATTTATTTGATGCCGATTTACTGGTTCTCATTGAGTAACCTAAATGAAATTGACCCGCTCAGAGCTTTGGCGGTATTTGCTATTTTTCACCTATTTGTCTATCCCGCCAGCAATGGATATAACTCCTATTTTGATAGGGATACTTCAAGTATTGGAGGACTTGAAAATCCACCGGAAGTCAATTCTCATCTATTCAAGATTGTTGTGGTATTTGATCTACTGTCTATCTGCTGCTCCTATTTGATCTCCCCCATATTTTCTGCATTGGTACTTGTTTACATGATCGTGTCAAAGGCATACAGCTTTAAGAAGATCAGACTAAAAAAATATCCCTTTCTGGGAGCCGCCTCAGTGGTAATATTTCAAGGTGCCTTCACCTTTCTAACTATTCAATACGGTGTAGGTATAACAGAAACAGACCTAATATCCTCTAGCAATCTTAGTTTGGCATTGGTTAGCACTCTGTTCCTGCTGGGATCGTATCCACTTACTCAGGTTTATCAGCACGAAGAAGATAAATTGCATGAGGATAATACGCTGAGCCGAGTTCTAGGACTTAGAGGGACCTTTCTGTTCTCTGCTATCTTGTTCATGATTGCCACAACCGTGCTCGTAGTGGTCTATTATTTTTCAAATCAGTATGTGAATATTGGAATTTACCTGGGTATGGGTATCCCCGTTATTGTGGCGTTTTACAGATGGCAAAAGAAGGTAAGCAATGATTTAAATGAGGCAGATTTTGCAAACACCATGTTAATGAATAAGATGTCATCACTGTGTATGAGCGCTGCTTTTATTATTATGATTGTGGTTACAGGTAGTGGGTAGTCCGAGATGCTAACTAAGCATTTAAAAAGTACCAACCCTTCGGCTACTTACATACTTCCATAAAGCCACCAGCGTCTACCCAGTTAGTTGGCTCTATTGCCCATTCCCCCTTGACATTAATATAGCCCCATTTACCTGCTTTTCTTGCTCGTTGATATCTATTTACCCATTTCCCTACTTTCTCCAACTCTGGTTCAATTAACCATTGTCCATCCTGGTCTATAATCCCCCATCTACCATTCTGCCGGACTTTACACACATTTATGCTTTCAAAATCCTTACTGCTCAACCACTCTCCTAAAATCTGAAATCCTCCTATGGCAGTTCGTTTTTTACTACTATTTTTCCAATGGTCAAACTCACATACCACAAATTTGCTATCTCGGTTGTCGATGAAGAATGCGCTCGCAGCTTCATACTTGGGTTCGATTTTCCACGAACCCGATTTGTCAATAAAACCCCATTTATCGTTGATCATGGCTGCCGCTACATTTCCATAAAAATGTTTTCCATTTTGAAGTTTAGGAGATACGATTACCTCTAAACGTTCATTAATATAGCCCCATAAATTGTTTTTCTTTACCAGTGCCATACCACCGTAAAAAGATTTAATATGGACAAAATCACCCATGAGGTGAACATTACCCTTTCCATCTAAGAGACCAGTTTGTCTATCCTTGGTAATGGTTGCATAGCCACCTCTGTACTCATAAATTTTATCAAATTGAGGTTGGGTTATCTCCTTCCCCTTTCTATCTAACAAAGTCCACTTGTCGTTTAGTCGTGCTGCGGCCATTCCATCTTTATACGCTTTAACAATCTGATATTTCGGTTCAAAAAGCACATTACCCGTTGAATCTACCAAGCCTACAAGGCTTCCAATCCTCACGCGGCAGTAACCCTTCTTGAAAGAGCCATTCACCCTTTCATACTTTGGTTGAATTATCCACTCCCCAGATTTGTTTAAACAACCCCATCTCCCTTTTAGGTTTGCCCAAGCTAAATCGGATGTATAATAATCATGAAGGTCTTCATACAAGGGTTGGGCAGTGTACTCGCCCTGCTCATTGACAAAGCCCCAACGCCCCTTAAAAAGTACTCTGGCCCTCCCATTTAAATAGTCAAAGTATTTTTCAAATTTTGGTTCTACAATCCATTCTCCAGATATATTAATCAAGCCCCAACGCCCTTTGATCATTGCCCACGCCCTTTTATCCTTAAATCCTCTTACTAATTCAAATTTGGGCTCAATCACAAAACTCCCTTCTACATCAATAAATCCCCACTTTCCCCTTTTCAAGACACCCGCTTTACCTTCATAAAAATCCTCCAGCTTTTCAGCACCTTCTATGTTTAGCAAGGTCCCGTCACCTTTTAGATAGGACCATGTCCTTCCTATTCTAACTTGCGAAAATCCATTCACAAAGTCTTTGGTGTATTCAAACTCCGCTTTGTGTATCATTTCTCCGGATTCGTTGATCAATCCCCATAATCTACCTTCTTTTACAAAGGCCACTATTTCTTCACCTGAATCTTGAGCTATGAGCGATGTATTCGAGGTGCATAGCACCAGCCCCAAAATGAAATATTGAATTTTCATAAATTTAATTCTCCTTTAGGTTATTCATTAACATCAATCCTAATCATAACATCCTCCTTCTTCTTCTTATACACCTCAACCATAATTTCCCCAGGCTTTGTTGAAAATATTCTGCCCGTTTGAAACTGGTATACGGCTGTTCCATTTACATCTTTAACATTAAAAATTGATGCCTTAGTAACCGCTCCATCTTCCCCATCAATTTTATATGCAGTCAGAAAACCTCCTGCTCCATCTGAATGATTAGCGGGTACTTGATCAAGTGACAACTCCATGTTCTTAAAGTTATCCAGAAAGAGAAGAAAATGCTCGTCGCTCTTCTCATCGTAAACGTATTTGTAACCCATACCTCCACGCCCTTTTCGGCCAGTTTGTCTTTTTGGAAGCTTCTTCATCCATGCAAGTTCTCCATCAGGATCTATTTTAGTAATTAGCATATCATTGTAGTGATACGTATAATAAGTTCTGGACTTCCCATCTGAACTATAGCTCGTGTGAACCAATACGTAGTATTGCTCGCCGATCATCACAATGCTGCCATCATCACCAATGATTAGGTTTCGTAACTCCAATTCGTCAAACTCCGCTTTGTTTTTCTTTTCCCTCTTTGAAGTTTTCTTCTGAGTTCTGGCCGATGTGTACTGATTAAGCACAGACAAGGGAATTTCATATTTGGCTACGTCGTATACCTCACCGTCCTTTCCCGCCTTTGCCAGGAAAATACCATCTGCATTGTTAGAACTTTTGAGTTTGCTGTAGAATCCGGCGCATACCATGTAATCGTTCGGACCTTCGTAGAGCCAAATATTCTTGATGAACATAGTACCAACTTTTATCTCCGTTATATCTATCTCACCGGTTTCATTCTCTATTCTGAGTAGTTCAATATGGGAAGTAGTTCGGCTGGTTCCATTAAATACACTTGCCAAAATGTATGCGTTACCATCTGCATCAACAGAGTAGTCGAGATTACTCATTTGTGCCTCCGTATAGGGCATCCTTACTTCTTCACTCCATACCTCCTCAAGTTCCGGATCAAATACATTAAAGCCAATGACATCGTAGTTCTTCGAATCATCACGGATCAATGGTTTTCTTCTATACTGAATCAACAGTTTAGTTTCGTCAAATGATACGTTGAAGCTAAACTTATCCGTTACTCCCATACTCCAGCCACCTCCGGTAAAAAAGCCAGCCAGTCTTCCTTTTATCTTGAGCAGTCGCTTGGCTGGTCCATTAAATGAACCTGCACTGAAATCAATTTCTCTATAGTAAAGCTGTTCAGTTTCATTGGCCCTGTCCCAAAGAGAATAGAAGAGATAATAATTCTCACCAACCTTTCTAAGGTTTTCCATAACATAGCCTTTAGGCATATCCTCATGTACCTTTATTTTTATGAATTTCATGCCTGCCGAGCTGAACTTCTGTATGGTTACTCTGCGGCCAGTAATTTTCACCATCATAATCTCATCCTCCTGGTAGAAATAGTACTTACTTGCAGCGTCAACTACCCTGTACGGGATACTGACGGTATATCGAAAATCACCTGAGGGAGCTTGAGAATAAACATCGGAGCATATGAAAGATATCAATAAGAGAAAAACGGCTGGTTTCCACATAAGCATCTAATTAAATGAAATGATAATTTAGTTTCATTCACATGAACTGATCTAACACCAGTTCAATTATTAGCATTAATAATACAAGAAAAATTGTCTAGAAATACCGACGATTCAGTCTATACCTACTATTGATTCAACTCCATTTTTATCATGGAGTCCTGCTTACCTTTAATATAGACTTCAACCATGAGCACATTGTCCTTCACCTCAAATATTCTTGTGGTTTTAAACTGATATGCCTTCATATCTTTCACATTGGTGATGTCAAAAATCGTGTGTTTTTCTACTTCACCTGTTGCATCATCTATCTTATAGGCAGTTAAAAACCCTCCGCGTCCATCCTGATGCTGTGCAGGCACCTTAGACAAGGGCAGATTGGCATTTTTAACATTGTCTAGATAGAGCAGATAATGAGCATCCTTCCCTCTAACATACGCTACTCCCATACCGCCTTTGCCTGTAGTTCCCATTTGTGATTTTGGAACCTTCTTTTGCCATAGCACAGTACCGGCTTTATCAATTTTGGTAATTACCATATCGCGGTAGTAGTAGTACGTTTTGTAAGAATTCCCCGACCTAACTCTTTTTGTGAAGTGCTGTTCCGCAAGAAAAACAGTACTGCCATTATCGTCCGTAACAATGTTCTGCATTCTCAAATCAGCAATACCAGCCTTGCCCTTCGATTCTCTCCTCTCGTTACTGGCTTTTGCCCTAGCCGATTTATACATGTTAATCAGTTTAATGGGAAACTCCATATTATAAGTACTGAGCACCTCTCCTTCCTTCGTAATTGTGTACTGAACTATTCCATTTACATTGGCGCTGAATGCCGATGTACCTGACCAACTCATCTTAAAATCCAGCCCATTAGAATATAATCCTGCCACAACGAGATTTCCTGCTGAGTTCTCAAATAAATCCATCTTGCTGAAGTACATGGTGCCATCCACGTCCATTTCATGTGTTGTTAACTCAGCACTCTCATCAATTGAAAACAGTTCAAATTTCTTCTTCTCAACAATATATGCGAGCATATACGCATTTCCATCTTTGTCAATGCCATAAGCCAAGTTGTTCATTACCTTTTCAGTATAAGGCATCTTTACGTTTCCTCCCCATTCCTTCTCAAGGTCGTGATCAAATACGTAAAAGCCCAATACATCAAAATTGATCCGATCATCACGCTCCTTTGGTGCATTTCGAAAGCTCAACAATATCTTCGATTCGTCAAAAGATTTGAAGACTTTGACCATTGTGCCACCAATCGACATCCCCATAAAACCGCCACCTGTTCCTCCGCTTGGAATGATTTTCTTTTCGGATTTGAATAGCATTTTCTCAGCACCGAGAGAAAGATCGTCTGTGTTGATCTCTCTGCTATAAATTGTATTGTACTTTCCTTTTTTATCGTATGAAGCATATATATAATACAACTTACCTTTCATCTTCAATACACTTTGAACTTTAAGATATGGAGGCCATTCTTCATATACCTTTCTGGTCACCTCTTTCATCCCATCAATGCTAAACTTTTGAATCGTAACATTTTGTCCACGGGTCTTAACCGATACCACGTGAGTTCCATCGGAGAAGTACTCTTTATTACCTGCATCTACCACCGGAAAAGGCGCTGCAGTAGTAACTGTAAAATCTTTAGACAATTTAGGCTGCGCATACATCAAAAATGGCATACACAAGATAAGTGCGAATAACAGACTCAATTTTTTCATAGGAAATGGATTTATCAGATTTTGGTTATAACCAGATTATACGGTCTCGGTGTGGTTGAACAATAGATTAGTTTATACAGACGAATATAACAAATTACATTTGGTAATAGGTGGATATGAGTGCATTATTTGAGGTAATGATATTTCCAAGATTTATACTTGCTATCATATATCCGTTTTATGACTTCGTAAATAGGCCTCACCCAATAATTTCTAAATCCAACTCCCGATGCTCGGCCAATCATTCTCTCGGTAATCAATACTTTCTTTGTCGCTATATCAAAAAATGTAACATACATGATTGACTTCTCGGTGTCCTTGTTCATACTCTCCACAATAATGACCATAGAAATACCCCTTTTTTGATCTATCACCGACATTTCATACGTTTCGATAATACTAGATATTTTCTGAGGGTTAAGAACAATCTTTTTCCTGGGAAACATGGTGCGAAGGTCTGTATCAGAATTCCTAACATTCATCATGGTAAGATCGGATAGGATCTTATTTCTTCGCAATGCCCGCTCCAAATTGTACTTGTCTGATTCTCTTAGAACTAATTGATTCCATGCAGGAAAATACACGTCTCTTATTTCTTCCGCTTCTTTCACATCTACTTCGCGATATGGCGCCGCCACCTTTAGTTGAGAAAAATTACCATACAGCTTTGCATGTGAGTAGTCAATCCCCATCCAGAGGATGGGCTTTGATGAAGACACGACGTCGCTGGCTGTTTGAGAGTAGCCGAAGTTGGCGGAAATACAAACGGCGAGTATAATTTTGAAGAACTTCTGAAAAACTCTATTCAGCATACTTTAATGCTTCATAGTTAATAAACCGAAAACATTAATGTTTGCGCATCTAACTTGACGGCTTTTGATTCTACAAATGTGTTCCGCCAGAGGATCGTCATATTGACCAATTGCATGTCCGCAGTTCTGCCAGGCACGGTATATGAAATCATCAATTTCTTTTTATTTCCAGGCAAAAGAACACTGGTTTTCATTTTTTTGCCCGCCGTAGAGGCAAATTCTCGACCATCATCTAATTTGACCGATGTTTTCCCGCTTGTGATGATACCATAATCATTACCCTGATACTTGATAATGAAATTGACTACTGTTTCTTGAGTCTGCTTATCCAATTTTTTCATGGTTACATGAAATCCACTTGCATTAAATTCATTGATAGGCCCGGGTAATTGAAAATCAGGAGCAGCAATTACTTCTTTGTCAGCGGGTAATAAATAAAAGCAATCAAAAATAACGCTCAAGTTCTCCACATGAAATTGAACACCGCCTGTAACCTTTATTGTTCTAGAATGAGATTCTCTAGGTTTTAATATAATATCCTTTCCCTCATGTTTTACATCCCCATGATCATATTTGAAAAGAACCTCTGTTGGCTTAAAAATCAAAAAATCCGATGTTTTATTGGTAATCTTAACCTTCATCAGGGTAAACGCAGTCTGCGAATGAGCATCTGATATTTCAATTCTAAATTTATCAGTCTCAACGGGATCTAATTGTTTATAGTGGTATTCGTGCTTCGCGTCCATTTCCTGAGCGTACAATTGAGTTTCCATCAACAATAAGAGCATTACACTACTAAGCGTAATTATTGGTTTCAAAATATTCATAGTTTTAATTAATTAAGTTGTTACTTCTAATTATTCTTACCGTCGGTGAGCCCTGGGTCAATTTCCAAGTTAAATGTTTGCCCCTTTAATTTAACTGCTTTTGATTCAGAGAAAGTTCCTTTCCATACAATTTTCATATTTGCAAACTGCATGTCGGTTACAGTAACTGGCACCTTATATATAACTGTCAAATTCATCTCATCTCCTGAATTGAGTATCCTGGATTTGGTCTTATTGCTATCAGCACTGGGAAATTCTTGCTTATCTTCTAGCTTAATAACCGATACCCCAGTAGTCACAATCCCATAATCTGTGCCTGAGCTTATAACAGTAAATGAAGCCACAGTTTCGTCAGTCTTCTTTATAAGTTTTTTGAGAGAAACCTGAAACCCTCCAGCCCTAAAGCTGTCTACTGATGCAGGTAAATCAAAATCCGGTGCCGCGACTACCTTCTTATTGACTGCCAACAGATACAAACAATCAACCACAAGACTCATGTTCTTTACATGAAACTGTTTCCCACCTTTCGTTTTCAATAATCTGGATACAGTACCGTTCGGCTTGATCATTACCTCCTTTTCCTCAACCTTAAATTCACCATGCTCATATTTAAATAATATTTCAGAAGGCCTAAAAACCAGAATATCTGATGTTTTATTGGTAACGGATATTCGTACACTCGTGAATTTAGCCTGTGAATGCGCATCTTCAATAACGATTTTATAAGTATCCGTTTCCACTGGATCCTGTATCCGATAATGGTATTCATGTTTCTTTTTTGATTCTTTCTGCGCAAATGAGAAAAATGTCATCATGGTAAAAGACAAGATCCCTAGTAGAGTTAAGATGTATTTCATTTTTTCATTTTATCGCTTTATCAATCACTAAATAAAGCATGTTTATACATGTTGTAATTCATTGTTCAATACTGGGTTGGCATATATCCTCAAGAACATCTTTCTCAATTCAACTCCGTCCCCTTCAAGCTGGTCTACTTTTGTTTCAACATACTCTTCAAAGCTCTTTCGCTCCTCATTTGTATAACTACTCGCTCTTTCGGAAGAGTCTGCAAGTAGATCGGCAGCGATGTAGTTTACTGGCCATTTCCGTAGATTATGAATTATTTCAACATCCAATATTTCGGTGATACATTTGATTTGTTCTGAATCACCCTGAACAGAAATATGTTCCAACTCAGCAGTTAATGGTTTGCCAAGTGCTATATGAATGTGCCCTTTAAAATCAAGCACTCCTGAAATTACACTTTTTAAATCCTCACCAGGAGATTTTATGTACTCGCGATCCTTTGACTCATACAATTCCCTAGTTTTCAACAAATCGCAGGGATCGTACTCATATGAAATAGTCATCGGTATTATATTAAGTTCTGCAAATCCATCAAGGGTATTATCCGCACTCATATTTAGTATTTTCAAGACCCGTTCTTCTGTTTTATCCAGACCGTCTTTTGTTCTACCATTACGCTGTGTGAGCCACACAGAGTGATTTACATTTGAAATTGTGTGCCGCACGTACCTGGAAAAGTTCAGCGTATTTTCGTATATCTCCTTTCTTGTACTCCCTCCCCGATATGCAGTAAACATCTTATTGCTTTTACCAACATCCACGAACATATCAATTGCTCCCAGATTGCTACCAAACGCTACTTCAGTCGTTGGGATGCCAAGCTCAAATAGTAATACCTGCAAGAACGCTGCGTCCAAGAAAATATCCCGATGGTTAGAAATGAATACATATGCCGTTTCCTTATTTAATTGATCAAATCCAGAACAGGTCAATCCACGAGAAGAATTTTCAATAATCCTTCTTATTCCGGGCTGCATGATCTGCTTCTGTAAATCTTTCGTAGATTGAATTCCAGCTCCAATCTCAAGTAATTCAGCCTCTGTTTTTTCTGGCCATATATACTTCATTACCACCAAAAACTGCGGTTTATTTATAACCCTCGCAAAAACTTCCGAAACCTCCTCATCATTGTAGGGACGTAAGTCATCATATATCTCAGGTGATATCATCTATAATTCATCATTACACAGCTTGGCAAACTCCATCTTTTCTGATTACAAATATCAGATTTTTTACTTGGATATGATCAATATCCGCGTAAAATAAAATTCAATAAATTACTTCTTAATCTCGCGCGCGCCTTCCGGTAAGATTTAAAAACACTTCTTCTAGGCTTCTAGCATCTTTGTGCTTATCAATGAGCGATTTCGGTGAACCTTCGGCAATAATTCTACCCTCGTCAATCACTGCTATGGTGGAACAAAGCTTTTCCGCTTCTTCGAGGTAATGAGAAGTGTACACCAGGGTCATACCGGATTTATTCAGCCCCAATAAGTAGTCTAGGATTTTCGCCCTGGATTGAACGTCAACCCCAACTGTAGGCTCATCGAGAAATAATATTTTAGGATTATGCACAATACCAGCTAGCAGGTTGATACGTCTTTTCATTCCTCCCGAACATTGATTCACCTTCTTACCGGCGGCATCCTCCAGATCAAAATCTGATAAGAGCTCAGATATTCGATCTCTTAAGCCCGATCCTGAAAGTCCATACATGCTACCTATGAAATTCAAATTTTCCCTTGCCGTTAAAGTTGGATACAGTGCAATATCCTGAGGCACCACTCCAATTACAGATTTCAATTTCAATGGATTTTTTACAACATCGATCCCCCCTACGGCAATATTACCTGAGGTAGGCCGATAGATTCCACAGAGCATGGAAATCATCGTTGTCTTACCCGCACCATTCGGACCCAACAAGCCAAAAATCTGGTTACCTCTTATATCCATAGAAATCCCATCCACGGCAGTTACCTCGGTACCCTTATGCACCTTTGTTACATTATCTATCGATATTAATTCTGTTGTATCCAAATTCTACCTCTTATCAAAGAACAATATTGGTTTCCGATTCATTTCTGGGAATTGAATACTTGCGATTTCCGCTGAAGTATGAAATTCGATTTCTGGTGCCACGCGCAATTTAGCCCTAAAATGATCTTTCAAGCTCTTTATTGATGCCTGACTAGGGTCATCAATACCAATTTTGATCAGTATCTCATCCGTGCCGAAATCATTTGTACTCACCTCCACGACATAATTTTGTACGCTATCAATACCATTCAATATATCGTAAAGCGCTGGCGGATACAGAGCAGTTCCCTTGTATTTTATCATTTGTTGCTTTCTGCCGATTACCGGACCTAGTCGCATTGTTGTTCTTCCGCATTTACATTTTTCCAAATGATGATGACAGATATCTCCGGTTTTGAAGCGCAATAGAGGCATAGCCTCCACTCCCAATGACGTAATCGTCACTTCACCGGCTTGCCCCTCAGGTACAGGTTTTCCTTCCTCATCCAAAAATTCAACTATTATCATTTCTGGGTGGTGATGGCCCCCAATACCCTCTTCACATTCTGTAAAAGCTGTTCCCATTTCTGTTGAGGCATATGTAGAGTACAAATGAATATCCCATTTGTCCTTTATCTTTTGACCCAAAGCATTCAGACTGAAATCGGCATTTCGCAATGACTCTCCAATACAAACTGCCTTTCTTACACTTGATCGTTTATAATCTATATTGTGCGCTTCGGCATATTCTACCATCTTCAATATAAATGAAGGAACAAGGACTAGTGTAGAAGGCTCAAATCTTTCGATCGAGTCAAACTGCAATTCTGGAATTCCCGGGCCCACCCTTATTGAGGCAGCCCCAAGCTTTCTTAATCCAAGAAAATAAGCCTTCCCCGCCATAAACCGGCGGTCATTGGTCACTGTAAGCTGTACCGTGTCATTGGAGTCAAGACCAGCGCAGCCAAAGGAAATTTGCTCGTTGTAGGCAAGTCTGTCCAAATCTGCATTGGTCATTGCAAACGTGACCGGATCTCCAAGCGTCCCAGAAGTTGTTATGTAATCAACAATCTTCTCTTTGCCTACACAAATAAAGTCGTCGTTATGTTTCTGAAGGTCGTCTTTTGAAGTAGTAGGTATTAGACTTAGATCCTCAACAGATTTGATCTTTACAATATCAATCTGATTTTTCTCGAATAGTGCCTGATAAAATATGGAATTGTCATTCAAATAAGCCAATGCTTCAATCAGCTTGGAATTCTGATGCACACGAATATCGGCGGGCGTCGACTTCTCAATTTCAGGGATAAATGTGCTCATTTTTGTTGCCGATCGGCTTTGATCAGTTCAGTTTTGGCTTTAATGTCGTCAAGGTCCGCATTATAAGGAATCTCTTTTGTGAGGGCAATTTCGTACGATTCAAGTGCCTTTTCCAGCCTTCCAATTTTGCGCCAATAATCTCCTAATATATAATAAACCAGATATAACTCAGGGTTGGATTCCATAAATTTCTTTGGCAAATGCTTATCCAGCTCCTTAGGGTCATCACTTGAAATCATCTTCTTGAAAATGCACTTCAACTTAGTATAGGCCAAAAATTCTTTGTACAACCTCGAATGCAGAAATTTATCACCCGGGATTGTTAAGCTATCTACAATAATGGAACTATCCTTTTTTAGCCCCGGTAAATCCTTAAAAATAACGGACAGGTCATAAGCAACATAGGGTCCTAATTGCCAAGGCTTTGTCGATACCCATACCAGCTGCTGGCCCGGTTTGAAAATAATTGAATGATGGGCTATCAACTGATTAATGGTCTTTTGATTTCCAAGGCCGATATTAATGTCTCCCAATCCGGCTTTATCCCTGAGAATAGCGGCCATTTTTGTTGGATTGATAGTTTCTTGTCTATCTATTAACTCTTTCATCCTTTCATATCGATAAGGAGAATCTGAAGTTTCTATATTTTCAATATTC
>NVRZ01000049.1 GCA_002401055.1 Bacteroidota bacterium | reverse complement strand
GAGGACGCAAAGGAGAGCTATGAAGTAGTTAAAACGTTGGCTGACGGAAAGAGGGCTCTACTCCTTTCCTTAACCGGCGTGGGCGGAACGATTCACGACGAGGCACGAGATTATTGGGTGTCAAGGAAGGAAAATAATCCGATAATAGCTGAGGCTATTGTAGCAAAATCGTTGGTGCATAGAATAGTTGTAAATTTTGCCATCAAATTTTATAATGCGGGGCGTGCAATAAAAATGTTTAACGCGGAATCAGATGCAATTAACTGGTTAAACACGTTTCGAAGTAAACTAACTTAATATAGCATGAGCTCTGATATAGTTGAACTAGAAGAGAATTTAGAGGATTCCCCACTATATAGTGAGGACTTAGCTCCAGTTCCAGTAGCAAAGCGTACATGGACCATGTGGAATTTGGCTGCTATTTGGGTTGGAATGGCTGTATGCATTCCAACATATATACTCGCCTCATACATGATTAAATCCGGATTGAGTTGGTATGCTGCACTAATTATTATAGGCCTTGCCAATCTTATTATAACTGTACCAATGGTGCTCAATGGGCATGCAGGAGTCAAATATGGAGTTCCTTTTCCTGTTCTTGGCCGATCGGCATTCGGAACGAAAGGAATTCATATTGCAGCCGTGGTCAGAGGTATTGTCGCTTGTGGATGGTTTGGTGTACAAACTTGGATTGGCGGATTGGCCATCTACGCAATTTGGAACGCATTATTTGGTACAGAAGCCTCTCTTGGCCTGGATATCGGAAAATTTGTTGGCTTTGGTATATTTTGGTTGATAAACGTGTACTTTATCTGGAATGGAACTGACAGTATCAAGTGGCTGGAAGAGTTTTCAGCGCCAATACTAATCTTAATAGGGATTTTGCTCATCTCGTGGGGCGCATACAACGCAGGTGGATTTAAAATAGTCTTGGATCAAAGCGAGCAGCTGGAGAGGCCCGAAGCCGTTATTGTTCATGAGGCGGAGATAGATCAATACGTCCTTAATTTGAATCCTATCAGAGATAGGGATGGAATCATAAAAGCTTCCCACTTTCAATTATCTATTGGCGAAATGGCTTCAATAGGGGTGGATGCAGAGCGTTGGACCGAAATAAAGCCTAGGGCACTTGATATACTTTTAAAACAGTTTGACCCAGAGTTGAACTGGGAGGAAGTTACAAATGGGGAGGTTCAGGTTAATATTCAGTTCAGAGCTGACGGAGATGATAAATTCAATTTTATTTATTCGAGTATAGTTCCTGTAAAGATTGATTCAGGAAAGGAAAGTGGTGGAGGTAAACTATGGAGTTATATTATCTGGCTTACGGCAATGGTTGGGTTCTGGGCAACAATGTCACTAAGCATAGCCGATATCACCCGATACGCAGCAACACAAAAGGATCAGGTAAAAGGACAATTTATTGGATTGCCAGGAACGATGATTCTGTTCTCTTTTGTAGGGGTATTCGTGACCTGCGCGGCAGTTATCAATTTCAAAGACATACTTATCGCATCCGATGCTCCTTGGGATCCTGTTTCGTTGCTTGCGAAATTTGAAAGCCCAACGGTGGTTATTATTTCTCAAATATTTATGCTCATTGCCACCTTGAGTACAAACATAGCAGCAAACGTTATTGCACCTGCAAACGCCTTCTCAAATTTATTTCCTAAGTCATTGAGTTTCAGGGGAGGTGGAATGGTTACCGCAATAATAGGTATAGTGATTTGTCCTTGGTGGTTATTGAATGAAATCAGTGGAATTTTGATATTTGTGAGCGGATTGTTGGGCCCTGTTTTGGGTATTCTTTTGTGTGACTATTTCTTTATTAATAAGAAGACACTTCAGCTTGCAGAACTGTACAAGGTCAATGGAATCTACTCATTTGGAGGAAGTGGTTTTAATAAAGTTGCAATGCTGGCTTTAGTAGTTGGTGTTGTAACAGCTGTGATTGGGTATTGGGTGCCACAGCTTTACTTCTTATACAACTTGTCGTGGTTTACAGGATTCCTGGTCTCCTTCGTGATGTACTATTTTCTTATGAAGAGACCGGATATTCAGTCTGCTTAAAAGAATTTAATTTCTCCTTTTTGTCCTTGAATGGGCTTCTGCTCTACCGTGCAATCCTTTTTGGAATATTTGTTAGTTTAGTGTTCAATCCAGAAAGTAGAGGATATGACAAGGAGTGGATTAAGATGGATAGTATTTTCAGCAGCTTTTTCAAGTCTGATATATGGGGCATCATTTGCCCAACCCAGTAACGACAATAAGGAACAAGCCTTTGAATTGGAGGAGCTACTGGATTGGTGTTCCAAGGACGCCCAATTTACCAATGCCGGGTCGTCTGATGACAACGAGAAGGCTTCTTGCCTAAAAAATGGCCCCAACTATAACGTCTGGTTCAAGTTTCGCGCAAGCACCGAACTTATTCAGATTGTCGCTAAAACAGGCGGCGCCAAGGGAACAATGAAATTTGCTTATCTGGGATTGTTTGAAGAGCAGGGAACTGCATTGGCATGTGATGAATACAAAGATGAGCAAGGTGATGTTGGGATAGTGTATAATAATCTCAATCTTGGGAATTGGTATTACATTTCTGTTGACCATCCGTATAATCCTAAATACAATGGCTCATTCACGCTCTGTGTTAACGATGAGCTTGGCTATGATTATAGAGATGGTGCAACTGAATTACTGAACTTATCCAACTGGTGTTCTGCTAATGCAGCATTCACCACAAAAGGTGCATCTCCTGATGGAAACCCTGCTCCTTGCCTTAGAAAGGGTCCCAATTATAATAGATGGTTCAAATTTTACGCGCGGACCAATGAAATAGAGGTAAAGGTTATGACGGGAGGGGAGCAAGGGACTATGAAGTTTCCGAACATGACTTTGTGGGACGCAGGTGCTAAGCCGATCCGATGCGTGAATTATCTACCCGCCAGTGCGGATGAATGCGTGTTAAAATACTCAGGTCTTAAGAAAAGTTATTGGTATTATATTTCTGTTGATCATCCATACAAGGCGGCGTATTTAGGATCCTTCACATTGTGCTTGAATAAAGGAGGTCAGACTACTTATAAAAACTCGGAACTGATCTCAATTAAAGGTAGGCTGCTGTACAACCTATTTGATCCGGTAGAGAGCCAGGTATATTTAAAAGATGATCAAGGTAGATTGCTCAACTCTACTTCAACGGATAAGTACGGAAAATTTGAGTTTAATGAACTCTCACCCAACATGGAGTTTATTTTGGTCGTGGATAAGTATGAACCCAGTCATGATATTGCAATTGTTCAAACCAATTTTGATGGCAAAATTATTAAGCAGGCCTATAGAGATAAGGGTAACATATTTGGGTTTAAAGCATTACCTCAGGATTGTCACTACATAGCGCTATTGGATTGTGAAGAACCTGGAATGCTTCCAAATGAAGGAACGGTGGGCATAGTTGGCAAGATAGTGGAGAAAGGAGATCCCATGGGAGGAAAGAAAAATATCAATGTTTATCTGTATGATAGCCCACAAAATTTATTGGATTCAACGGAAACGGATGAGTATGGGAAATTCAAATTCAATAATCTACCTTTTGGCGAAGCTTATCTGGTTAGGCTCCAAGAAGGGTCTGGAAACCTGTATTTAGAGATGCTGATGGTAAATGATAAAGGGAAAGCAATTATGGCCTCTTCTATGGGAGATGTAGACGAAAATGGGTTCTTTCATTTTGTAAGACTTGAATATATGACAACACATTTAAAGTTGGCCAAGACAGAAGAGATTAAATTGATAGACATGGAAGAAGGAGCCTCTGTTCAATTGAACAATATATACTTTGAACCTGGGAAGCATCAATTACTCGCTGAATCATCTGCTGAATTGAATTTGCTTGTCGGAATATTAATGACCAAGTCCGATATTAAGATTGAAATATCTGGACACACGGATAATATAGGAACGAAGCAATTCAATCTCGTTTTATCTGAAAAAAGAGCCAAGTCAGTTGTGGATTATCTAGTTACTGAGGGGATTTCTGAGAGCAGGTTAACATATAAAGGATTTGGCAGCCTCAAGCCATTATCACGGAATAACACAGAATACGAAAGGCAGAAAAATAGACGTGTTGAGTTTAAGGTGATCAAGTAATTGCCCGGCAATTGAAAAAAAATAACAGCCGCTAATTCGCATAATTCATTCTTGTCTTTCTCATATTAATGGAGTAGTATTGTTAATGAAGTGACTTAATTAAACGGTCAGATTATCAGTCAGCGAAATAAAGTTTTCAAAATCGTAAAGCAGGAATCTTCAATCTAAAATTCAAAAGTGTCAGTACTAATTAAAAATGGGAGAATAATAACAGCTGTAGATGACTACATGGCTGACGTTTTCATTGAGGATGAGATCATATCGGTTATTGGCAAGAGTTTGGATATGGAAGCTGATAAGGTAATTGATGCCAAAGGAAGATTGGTGATGCCCGGAGGTGTAGATCCACACACACACCTAGATATGCCTTTTGGAGGTGCTGTTTCAGCGGATGATTTTGAATCTGGAACAAAAGCTGCCGCTCACGGTGGAACTACCACGATTATAGATTTTGCGATTCAGACTAAAGGGAAGTCTACCAAGGAAGCTTTGGATACGTGGCATGAAAAAGCCGAAGGTAAAACGGCTATAGATTACGGATTTCACATGATCCTCACGGATATGGAGGAGAAACGTATTCATGAAATGAAGGACCTCGCCAATGAAGGAATAACATCTTATAAACTCTTTATGGCATATCCTGGAGTGCTGTATGTGGATGATGGAACGATATACAGGGCCATGCGAAAGGCTGGTGAAGATGGAACTGTTATATGTATGCACGCGGAAAATGGGATAGTTATTGACGAAATTGTGAAAGAAGCTCTTAAAAAAGGGCTTACAGAACCTAAATACCATTCTCTCACGCGTCCAACAAGAATGGAGGCAGAAGGAGTGCACCGAGCTATTTGCATTGCGGAGGTAGCAGATGTACCAGTTTATATTGTGCATCTATCAAGTGCTGATGCTCTGCAGGAAGTGGTACTGGCAAGAGACAGAGGTGTTCATGCGTTTGCTGAGACTTGTCCGCAGTATTTGTTTTTGGATTACACCGCCTATGAGAAAGAGGGATTTGAAGGCGCAAAGTATGTTATGACTCCTGCCCTGAGGCACAAGGATAATCAGGAAGCCTTATGGCGAGGACTGAGCTTTGGCGATCTGCAATCCATATCTACTGATCACTGCCCTTTCTGTTTTAAAGAACAAAAAGAATTGGGAATTAATGATTTTTCTAAGATACCTAATGGCGCTCCAGGAGTTGAAAATAGAATGAGTTTGGTATATAATGGCGGAGTTGTTGCCGGAAGAATATCACTAAATAAATTTGTAGAGCTAACATCTACTGCAGCTGCCAAAACCTTTGGAATATTTCCAAAAAGGGAACCATTGCTGTAGGCAGTGACGCGGATATTGTCATCTTTAATCCAGATAGGAAAGAAATAATAAGTGTGGATAATGCCTGCACTCACCACATGAAAGTAGACTACAATACTTTTGAAGGCTCTGAAGTTCAGGGCTTCTCTGAGATTGTTTTATCTAGAGGCAAAGTAATAATCGAGGATTGCGAATATGTGGGTAAAAAAGGAGATGGACAATTTCTAAAGAGGTCACTATATTCGTTGCCGTATCAGAAAAAACAGAGTTATGCTGACTCATTAATGACTAAATAGAACGCATACAACAATTAACCTTTAACATTCTAACCAAACATGCCAAGAATAGTAAAATCAGGATTAATACAATTAAGCTTACCAATGACGGAGGGTGAGGGTACAATTCAGGAAATTGTAGATGCCATGTACGACAAGCATATCCCCTACATTGAGGATGCAGGTAAGAAAGGAGTTCAAATCCTCTGCTTACAGGAAATATTTAATACGCCATATTTCTGTCCCGGACAGGATAAGAAATGGTATGAATCGGCGGAAACCATACCTGGTCCAACCACTGAGAAAATGCAAGAATTGGCAAAGAAGCACAACATGGTGATCATTGTGCCACTCTATGAAAAAGAACAGGCTGGAGTGCTCTATAACTCTGCAGCTGTAATTGATGCAGATGGTGAGTACTTGGGTAAGTACCGAAAGAATCACATACCTCATACAACGGGATTTTGGGAAAAGTTCTTCTTTAAGCCTGGGAATTTGGGTTATCCAATATTTGAAACTAAGTACGCTAAAATCGGGGTATACATTTGCTATGACAGGCATTTTCCAGATGGAGCACGTTGTCTGGGGTTAAATGGGGCAGAAATCGTTTACAATCCCTCAGCAACTGTTGCAGGTTTATCACAGTACTTGTGGAAGTTGGAGCAGCCAGCTCATGCAGCTGCTAATGGATACTTTATGGGATGCATAAATAGAGTGGGAGAGGAGAAGCCATGGGATTTAGGAAGGTTTTATGGTACTTCTTATTTCGTTGATCCAAGAGGGCAAATATTTGCAGAAGCATCAGAGACAGAAGACGAGTTATTGATAGCCGAATTTGATCTCGATTTGATTGATGAGGTAAGATCAACCTGGCAATTCTATAGAGATCGCAGACCCGAAACGTATGGTAAGTTGGTTGAGTTATAATGTGTGATGAGTAGTGGGTGATGGGTATTGCGTAGCAAAATGCTGTAGAAGGTAGAAAGTAAAAAGACGATTACAGATAAAATTATGCATGATTACAAAAAATTGAGTGTTTGGGTTGATTCGCGAGAATTGACCTCATTGGTTTACAAGTCAACCGCTGACTTTCCAAAAGCTGAGCAATTCGGCTTAACGAACCAGATTAGAAGATCTTCTGTGTCTATTCCATCAAATATTTCTGAAGGTGCTGGTCGAGGATTTGATAAAGAATTCGTAAAGTTTTTGAAGTACTCATTACGCCTTACTTGAACTAGAATGGGAGAATTTAATAATCCGAAAACCGACAAACAATTTGAGGAGAATTTCGCTCAGATTAAGCCCTTAATGAATGATACCCAGGCTTTCTATGAAAGTTCGAGGTGTTTGTTTTGCTATGATGCGCCATGTGTAAATGCATGTCCTACGGGTATTGACATTCCATTGTTCATCAGGCAAATTAGTGTGGGGAATAATGAAGGGTCTGCCAAAACCATTTATGATAAAAACTGGCTTGGACATTCTTGTGGGCAGGTATGCCCCACCGAAGTACTGTGTGAGGGAGCATGTGTTTACAATCATCAGGATGTACAACCCATTGATATTGGAAGGCTGCAGGCCTACGCAACTGACAAGGTTATCTCTGGAAAGAAAAAATTATTTCTTACTGGCGAGCCCAACGGAAAGAAAGTCGCGATAATTGGTGCGGGCCCGGCAGGAATATCATGTGCTTGTGAGCTGAGGACATATGGTTATGAGGTTGAAATATTTGAAGCAAAGGCAAAGCCTTCTGGATTGACTGTTTATGGTGTTGCTCCTTATAAAATTACAAACGAAGCTGCGCTGAATGAAATGGCATATCTGCAAAAGCAGTTTGAATATAAGGTGCACTATAAACATCCAGTAGAAACCAAGAAGGACCTGGAAGTATTAGAGAAGAAATTTGATGCAATATTTATCGGAATTGGACTTGGAGCCACTTCAGGTATTAATCTTCCTGGGGAAAAACTGCAGAATTGCATTGGCGCAGTCGAGTTTGTTGAGAAATTAAGAATGGGGCATCACAAGGTAAAGGTCGGCAAGAAGGTAATCGTCCTAGGTGGTGGAAATACAGCAATGGACGCGGCCTCGGAATCTGCCAGGATGGGAGCCGAATTGGTGACTTTGGCATACAGAAGATCCAATGATGAAATGGGGGCCTATGAGTTTGAATATGATCTGGCAAAAGGAGTTGGTGCTCAGGGATTGTTTAATGTTACTCCTATTGAGATTCTTGGAAAGAAGAAAGTTGAAGGAATACGATTTGTTCGCAATCGCTCATCTTACGGTAAAATTGAAACGATTAAGAACAGTGAGTTCACAATGGATTGTGATATGGTAATTCTCGCTACTGGACAATCAAAGAATGTTGGGTTTTTAGAGCAGATTCCCAATTTGAGATTGGATAAGAAGGGAAGAATCATGGACAATCGAGGTAGAATTATTGTAAATAAAAAGAACCATCAAACAAACAACCCTAAGTATTTTGCTGCAGGTGATGCGGTTAACGGTGGGGTAGAGGTGGTGAATGCAGTATACGAAGCCAAGATCGCGGCAAAAGGAATTCACAAGTATCTACAGGGTAAAGACGGCAGAAGAAAGATTTCCATTCCCAAGCCTGCAGTAGTCAAGAGCGGTAAAAAGAAGAATAAAGGAAAAGCAATATTAAAAAATCCGAATCCATAAAGTTGAATTATGCCTGATATAAGTTCGAACCTCGCTGGAATAAAATCTCCAAATCCATTTTGGCTTGCCTCTGCACCTCCGACCAACACCGGGTATCAGGTAATGAAAGCATTCGACCAGGGGTGGGGAGGTGCAGTCTGGAAAACTATGGGAGTGCCCGTGGTGAACGTATCTAGCCGGTACGCGAGTCTTAATTACAGAGACAGTCGGATGGTGGGCCTGAACAATATAGAGCTCATTACTGACAGACCTTTAAAAGACAATCTAAGAGAAATAGAGGAGGTGAAGAAATACTTTCCTGATCACGCGGTAATTGCCTCGTTGATGGTAGAGTCACGTGAAGAGTGGCATCAAATTGTTAAAGATGTTCAAAACGCTGGGTCGGATGGTATTGAGTTGAACTTTGGCTGTCCACATGGAATGTGTGAAAGGGGCATGGGTTCAGCTGTGGGTCAGGAACCAAAAGTGCTGGAAACAATAGTAGGTTGGGTGAAAGAAGTTTCAACAATCCCTGTAATTGTGAAGTTAACCCCGAATATATCAGATATCACAGAACCAGCTATTGCGGCACGTAAAGGAGGAGGAGATGCAATTTCTCTCATCAATACTATTCAGAGCATTGTCGGAGTTGACATCGATAATTTTGTTCCTTATCCGGTGGTAGATGGGAAAAGTACAAATGGAGGTTATTGTGGCCCTGCCGTTAAACCCATTGCCTTAAACATGGTTAAGAACTGCGCACAGCATCCAGATGTTAACCTACCCATTTCAGGTATTGGTGGTATCGAAAACTGGAAAGATGCAGTTGAGCACATATTACTGGGAGCGACCAATGTTCAGATCTGCACCGCTGTTATGCACTACGGGTTTGGGATTATCAGGGAGCTAATTCCAGGGTTGGAGCGATACATGACTGAAAAGAAATTTAAAACTATTGATTCTATGGTTGGCAAGGCATTGAAAAATGTTAAGAATTGGGAAAACCTAAACCTCGATTACAAAGTTATTGCGAGTATTGATGAAGATAAATGCATTGAGTGCCAGCTGTGTTATACAGCTTGCGAAGATGGAGCCCACCAAGCAATTGGAATACCGGATGAAGAGGGCGAGAGAGTGCCATACATCATTGAGGAGAATTGTGTCGGTTGTAACCTCTGTTCGCTGGTGTGCCCCGTTGAGGCTTGTATCACAATGGAGAGGCGTGATGACGGCAAGTCAGTCACCAGCTGGGAGCAGAAATCCATGAAGGGAGAAGCACCCACCACATTCAATGATCCGCTTGCTGGTGGTATTCACCATTGGGTTCCGGAACCCAAAGATGCGTTGAAGAAGTAGTATGCCTTCGAGTAATAAAGAAAAATTCTATCTGTCAATTTACGAGAGCAAGGAGAGGATTCTCCTCATCTTTAGAACGCTCACTTTTTTTATATCTGTATCCTTGATTGGAACCTTGGTTTATTACCACGGCTTTCCAATATCCCTCAGTACTAAAGAAGAATTGCTCGCAATTGTAAAAGTGGGTTTTGTCTTTTTTATAATAAAAATACTGGTAAGGTATGTTTTGGAGTATGAGCGCTCCAGGTTTCTAAAGGAGAATTGGCTGGAAGTGTTGTTTATGCTCTTATTGTTAAGTGACGGCATTACCGACCTCTTTTTTGGATTTACCCTTGAAAAGGAGCTATTTAAAAGTATGGGGTGGCTAATAGCTGATTCGTATTATGCACTTCTCATACAGGTTTATTTTTTGATCATTGTTGCCTTAGAAGTTAGTAGGACCTCCTTTAGTATAGAAAAGGTGAAGTTTAATCCTGCACACGTATTCATTCTTTCCTTTATCGTAATTGTGATCACTGGCACCTTCCTTCTTTTACTTCCGGAGATGACTGTTGGAAATGAAGCGATGCCATTCATTGACGCTCTTTTTACATCTACCAGTGCCACTTGTGTTACCGGACTAATTGTAGTGGATACGGCTACGTATTTTACGTTTAAGGGCCATTTTATTTTGATGGTACTAATTAAACTTGGTGGACTAAACATTATAGCCTTTGGAACAATCTACGCCCTTCTTTCAAATTTTGGAATCGGGCTCAAGCAGCATTCAGTCCTGGAGGATTTCATAAACAAGGATACAATGATGAGTGCCACAGGAATGTTAAAGAAGATAATCATATGGAGCTTTATGATAGAGTTTGTTGGCGCCCTGTTAATTTATCTTTCATGGGGTGATGCTGTTCCTTTTACAGGGGAAGGCAATAAGATATTCAGCTCACTCTTTCACTCATTTTCGGCGTTCAACAGTGCTGGGTTTACGCTTTTTACTGATGGCTTGTACAATGAGCATCTAAAAAGCAATTACATGATCCACGTTATGGTTACAATTCTTGTATTCTTTGGAGCGCTTGGGTTTATTGCAATATTCAATATTTTCTCATTTACTAAAATCAGAGAACGTGTAGAGCTACCCTGGAAGCAAATTGACTTTAGTACCAAAATAGCACTGTACTTTTCTGCAGGACTGGTGGCAATAGGTGCTCTTGTATTCTTTTTTCTTGAGTCGGACAATACCATGAGCGATAAAAATGTGGTTGAGAGTATTGTGACCTCTATTTTTCAGTCTACCACAAGAACTTCCGGCTTTAGCACGGTCAATATTCAAGATGTTGGTATGCCAATGATCATAATGTTTCTGTTTCTCATGTTTGTTGGCGCTTCTTCCAGTTCCACTGGTGGGGGACTTAAAACATCTACATTCGCCTTTTTGTATGCATCTGTAATCGCAACCATCAGAGGGAGAAAGAAGGCGGAGATTTTTAATCATGCCATCCCCAGTGAACTTCGGAACAAAGCAATTGCGATTCTCATGTTTTTTATTCTAGGCAATTTGATAGGGATATTTCTGCTATCCATTACTGAAACGGCAATTCTCGCTGAAGATGGAAGGACATTACTCGATCTAATATTCGAAGAGGTATCTGCTTTCGGAACGGTGGGCCTTTCCATGGGGATTACGGCCTCTCTCTCTGTTTATGGGAAGGTGATTATAATGATCTCGATGCTCGTCGGAAGATTGGGAACTTTAACCATTGCCTACGCTATTGGAAAGTCAGTAATTAGCAGTGACTACCATCTTCCTGAGGGGAACATTGTTGTTGGGTGACGTTTATCTGGGAATTATTCAACTATCATCTTTCTACTAAGCACCCCAGAATCACTGATCAATTTTAAATAGTACAATCCGGTTGTAGTTCCCCTAAGATCAATTTGCTGAGTATGTTGGCCAATAATGTTAAGCTTTTGGGTATAGATCAACTGGCCCAGGATGTTCAACACATGTAATTCAGCATCCAATTCTATATCTGAATAAACATCAAGATTAAACAGTCCTGTATTTGGATTTGGATAGATACCCATATTCAACTGCATGGATAGCTCTTCCACACCGATAATTGTTATAGATTCAACTGCCGTAGTTGCTGTACAGCCATTGGAATCAGTAACAGTTACCCAATAGCCACCTGAAGAAGTTGCTGTGTAACTTTGAGATGTTTCTCCAACAAGAATAGCTCCATCCACAAACCATTGGTAGTTCGCGTAAATTCCAGTCGAGAGCACATTTCCACCACTTACGGTAATAGCTGGTGTTGGGTTAGGGTAAATATTTATAGTCACCAGGGAGCTTGAGCTCTCACAGCCACTATCTGTTTGAGTTGCGTAGTAGGAGTAATTACCTACGGCAGAAGAAGGCGAGAATGTCGATCCGCTTCCTATAAGTGTCGTCAGTCCTGCATCTGTGTACCACTGTATATTGATTCCGCTGGCCGTAATGTCTGCCACAGCGTCACCCTCACAATAGTTGGAGTCTATTCCGGCTGTTGGGGCCGAAGGCGTAGTTGGGGCCGCAATAGTTATTATTGGCCCGGTAACAGCACAATTGTTCGTATCAGCGATCTCAATAGCATAATTTCCAGGACTCAAGCCTCCAAATGAACTGTTGAAGAAGTAAACGCTTCCGCCATCAATTGAGTAACTATACGGTGTGGTGCCACCACTTACGTAGATACTAATGGATCCATCATCTACAACACAGCTTGTCGCATCAGCACTCACAATAGAGTCGAGTGCAGGCATAGGGTTAACGGTTACAACCTCAGAAGCAGAAGAAGTGGAGCAACCTAAGCTATCGGTTACAGTTACGGTATAGGTTCCGTTTGTGTCAGTACTTAGATATTGAGTCGTGTCGCCTGTACTCCACATGTAAGAATATGCAGTGCTAGCCGACAACGTTACACTATCCCCCTGGCAAAAAGTTGTAGAGGTAGAGGAGGATATTTCTGAAGTCGGGTTGGGATATACCGTTACCGAAGTTATCGTTGATGATCCGGAACAGGAATTTGAATCCGTAACAGTTACATAATAGTAGTCGCTGCTATCAACATTTATCGATTGGGTTGTATCTCCTGTAGACCATAAATAACTCGATGCACTACTCGAGGTCAATGTGACTGAATCACCTTCACAGAAAGTAGTTGGTCCACTTGCAGTAATAGTTGGTGTTGGGTTCGCAAAAACCAGTACAGTTTCAGCTGATGATACTCCACTACAGCCATTACTGTCAATCACTGAGACGGTATACGTTCCAGAAGTGTCTATTGTTAATGACTCAGTTGTATCACCAGGTGACCAGCTATAAGAATCTGCTCCACTTGATGTTAAAATAACGCTATCTCCTTCACAAAAAGTAGTAGAGCCGCTCGTGACTATTGTAGGAGAGGGATTTGAATTGACAGTTAATTGCATCACATCTGAATTCGAACAGCCAAATGCATCTGAAACGGAAACTGTATAGGTTATGGTTGAAGCTGAGTTGGAAGTTGGATTAGATATCGTGCTGTCATTTAACCCTGTCCCGGGGCTCCAGGCATAATTTACTCCACCCGTTGCATTAAGTTGTACGCTTGTGCCTTCGCAAATTGAGGTATCGATACCGGCATTGGCAATTACCAATGGTGGTTCTGTTACAGTAAAACTATCCACGCGTCCGCATCCACTGCCATCCGTTACCGTAACGGTATAGGTTCCCGCAATGAGCGAGTCAATATCATCTGTGGTTTCTCCATTGCTCCAGTTTACCTGATATTCAATGAAGTTACTCGCACATCCGAACTGTGTACTATCTTTCCCATACCAAACAGGGCCATTTAGATAACCAATATTTCCGTTTGCGCTCACATCATTAGCGGTATTGCCACTTCCCTCATTCATATTCCAATAGCCTATTAAATTGCCGTAATTTGGATCTGTGGGAAGAATCGTGCACACTGCATAATTAGCTGCAACCTCTGAAGCAGACAAGGCTTTGTTCCAAAGCCGAACTTCATCCATCAGCCCTGAGAACTTACCGTAAAAATTACCTCCTATTACTATCGGCGTATGAACTGTCGATTGCGTACCCACCAACCCAGTGTGAACCAAAATGCCATTGAGGTAGATTTTTGGCAGGCGATTTTCATATACGACGGCAATGTGATTCCATACAGAACCAATATTGGCTGCATAAACTGCTACTGCTGGCAGGTAATTTTGGCCATGTTCGTAGACAGAAATTCCATTCGTGCCTACTGACACACCTCCCGTTGCTTGGCCAGATGGGAAAGTGTTGCTAGGTCCGAACAAATACCTTTGGTTGCTAATGCCACTTGTTCCTGTGTTCGCCTGTGAATCTATTTCATGTGTATCTGTTGCCAATACCCATGCCTCCATTGTGAACGAGTTGCTTCCTCTGTTGTACGCGCCGTGATCAATCAAATCATCGACACCATCAAACCCCAGGCATCCGTTTTCATAACCACCGGAAATCGTTAAATCTATTGCCCCGTCAGTGTCGCCAGAGCAGCTGGCATTTGTAATTATCTCTCCCAAATCCAATGATCCGGCCATTTCAATATCAAATATTTCAAGTATCTCGCAAGGATCTAAGGCCCTGTTATAAATGAGAACGTCATCAATTTTACCATTAAAGTTTTGTCCACTGACCGCTGTTCCGATTGTAAGAGCCATGGTAGAGTAGCCAATAGAACCTGTTTGCGCTTCCTTCCTTACTAATTTACCGTTCACGTATAGGTTTACGTAGGTACCATCGTATGTACCAACCAGAAACACCCATTGGTTTAGGATTACCCCGGTTACCTCATCACTATACACGAGGCTTCCAGATGTTCCATTAGAAACTCCGAAGGACCATGCCGTATTGGTTCCCCAGTTATTGGTTCCGAGCCCATAAGAGGTCCACGGATCGGTAGTGGTGCTGTATCGCTTACTAACTACATGGGGCCAGGTTGAAGTATCCGATAAAAACACCCACGCACATGTACTGACCGCCAATGATGGTTTTAATGAAGCTGCATCTGGTATAGTAATGTATCCAGATCCATCAAATGCGTATGCGCTATCTGTCCTTCCAAATCGATCCGTAGTTAAGGTAACACCACCGGTAATTGAACCATCATTGTTGTTTGATGTCTGATCATTGGTGTTGCCGTTGAAAGGATAGTTGGCCACCAAACCATTTGTAGGGATTTGAGCCAAAATGGAAAGACTTATCATGAAAATCGCTGTTGACGTTAACAAAATCTGCTTCATAGTATTTAATTTATTGGGAAAGTAAATTTAACGATTAAATGGCAGGGATAAGACGGAAAAGAGTTTGAAAGGTTGTTGAACTGTAGTCTAATGTTGAAAGTTTGAAGTTTCTAGCTACGTAGCAACTTTCAACTTTTAACGTTCAACTGTCTTTTACCTCGAGCCTAAACCCTTCACCATGTACATTGATAATCTTAAGATTGTCATCATCGCCAAGATATTTTCTTAATCTTGAAATAAATACATCCAGGCTGCGGCCCGAGAAGTAA